>JBGQJX010000017.1:0-22464 GCA_041499255.1 Ktedonobacteraceae bacterium
ATCTACAGTCAGTCAACATACTGCCTCCATTCATTCCCCAGTATTTTCGTAAGCTCACCTTCGAGGATCATACCTCCCTTCGTGTGCAGGTTACAGACAACAATAAACATCTCTACTATCTGAACGATATTCCCCTGCTGTTGCATTCGCGCTGGGTAATGCAGTGGGTTACCGCTAATCGCTTGAACATCGCCGCATGGGTTACACCGAATGATCCCGCCATTGGAGCACTGGTGCTCAAAGCAGCTAACCATCTGCCCCTGGAGCCACCTCCCATTCCACCCGCTTTGGTTGGCTATAGTAATGCGAGTGCAAGAGAAGTTATCGCCCAGGTTGATGCCATTTATGATGCACTGCGCGTTGATTATAAAATACGCTATCTCCAGGCAAGCGTACCATATAGCGGCCCAGGGGATGCCAGCGCTGCAACACAAAACATCAAACTGCCATCAGAAGTATTACAGCAAGGCAGTGGGATGTGCATTGAACTGACATTGCTACTGGCATCGGCGGTCGAGCATATAGGATTGCACACCGAGATTGTTATTATTCCGGGACATGCATTCCTCGGGGTCGCGGTCACACCTGATGACAAGCACTTTGAATATTGGGATGCTGTTCAGATCAATAATAATGTTGTTGGCGATTCCGCTAACGTTGCGACAGACAGTTTCTATACGATAAATGCACAACAGCACACCGTCATAGATACTATTTTGGTCAGTGATGCGCGTAATGCGAACATTGATGCCATGCTTTGATAAGTAGAGAGAGGAACACGACGACGAGCAGCTTAGATTTCCCAACCTGGTTCAATATTGGCTGTTATAGCGGATTAGCTTCCTGCATGTTTGCTATTGCTGTCAACACCCTCTATACCTCTTTGCGGAAACGAGGGACGACCCGACAACTCACCCGGGCAATCGTCACTTGTGTTATCTCAGCATTGCTACTGCTGCCCGCCCTCACCTGGTTTAATATGCGTTTCAATGTCGTACAGGCAGGGATTCCGGTCGTGGAAGTGGAGGTCGCCCTCATCTATGTGGCACTATGTGGCTGGTTGCTACCATTAGGCGTGACCACCACCTACTGCCTTTTTACTCAACCACGTACCTCAACGACATCTGTTCACATCCCTCGTCAAAAACGCGCCACACGCGCAAACGCTAACGCCATTCATCCTCCCAGACATAAAGCCGGAGTAATCCCAGCCTATGTCTACAGAGAGGATACTCCATGGGGGTGGCTCGAATACCGCGGAGGGCGTTTTCAGGGCCAGCGACTGGCATTGGAACATACCATCGTGACTATCGGTCGAGGAGAGGACAATGATATCTGGTTGGATGATGACCTGGCTTCACGTTATCATGCGGAATTGGCCTGGGACAATGGGCAGGTATATATTACGGACTGCGAGAGCTTGAACGGCGTCTTGCTCAACGGACACAGAATACGCTCTTCTACATGTATCGAAGCAGGCGAATTGCTTGAGATTGGTTCGCAACGTTTTCTTTTCGAAAAGGCTGAACAACCAGGCACTCCTTCAGAACAAGATGACCCTCTCACGCGGCATGTCTGGCATTCTTCTACAGCATTATCTACTGATAGTGAGCAGATGCCCATGACGCAACTGTTGGATGATGATACTTCTAATAAATCCGACTCAGATGCTCAAAACCTAGCTTCTAAATCAATGGAGGATACGCCGATGGAACTGCAGGACACCGCAAAACTCAACCCCATCTCGCCTCTTCCACAACCAGCTGACCTGGAAGGCGTTCTTGTCGTTCGTAACAGTGAAACGGCTGGCCAGAGTTTTGTGTTGGATCGTCCCGTTATAAGCATTGGTCGCGGGTTCGAGTGTGATATTACAATTAATGATGCGTCTATTTCACGCCTTCACGCCCAGATATTACGGCAGTCCAACGGATATTACGTGCAAGACCTTGCCAGTCGCAATGGCAGCACAGTCAACGATGAACCATTGCTTGCCCCAAGATTACTTCAACCTGGCGATATTGTATGTTTTGGAAGTGTAGCACTTGAGTATATCTCTTCCTGGCAGGATACTTCCGCTGTCTCAACATCAACACCTGCCACGCCACTTCAGGCTGCACGCCCAATCCAAAGCGGCCCAACACCACTGCGTCTGCCAAGCAGACCGAAAAGCGTATAAAATCCCATCACTCCACAACAATATTTTCAAAAGGATGTTTCGATAAAATTGGTCTACCATGGCCTGGATAGAGGTAGTAGACTTCCAGGCTGCGAAGCGTTCTTAGCGTCTCTTCTAATTGACGGCGCTTCGCAGTTCGGCGTAATAGTGGCGCCCCGCTCTCCAGTGTAATCACCGTATCTCCACATAGCAACTCGTAACTGAAAGGATTATAAAGACAAATACTATCGGGAGTATGGCCTGGACAAGCAATAACCCGCCAGTTGGGATGATAAGGCACTCCAGCAACATCTTCCAGCCATGTATTAATTATGTTCATCTGGTCGGCATAATGGGGTGGAAACAGATCCAGGTGATGCAATGCCGTTGGTAATGTTTTTTGCCTCAAAACCTGTCCAGCGAAATGCGTTATCTGCTTCCCTTCTATCTCCTCATGGGCTAATTGCTGTGCGACAATAGAAGCTGCAATGGGAGCATTACATACTCGACGAAGCAATTCCGCCCCCGCCGTATGATCTGGGTGGAGGTGTGTCAAGACGATAAGATCGATATCAGTTGAGGTACGGTGCAAGAAATCCTTAAGATATGCCAAAGCCAGGCGCACATTCAGTTCTGAACCAGGGTCAACAACTATAATTCGCTCGCCTACGATGAGATACGTATTAGCTGTTGCATAACGATCAGTTATCATATGCACCTGTCGCGGTTGCTGGCTAAAGTGTTGATAGCGTTGTTTATTCGCTAGAGCAGGATCCAATGAAACGACTCTCCCCTCCATAAACCGTAACTTCTGTTCACCTTATGGTACCACAATACGATACCCTGCAAATTTCGCCAGCATATGGTACAATGATTATATGATTTGGGGGCAGAATCCCATCAAGGTAATAAACATCTGGGCCCCGGTTTCGTTCCGCTATCCGGTATCTAGGAAGTTACTACCTATCAACCACCGTCAGATATATTCACCTGTTAGCAGATCTAACCAGTTAATATACTGCTCGATGAAACCTCCTCCATTCATAAAAACCGTGTTGGCGGAACGAACATACAGAAAGAAGGGGAAATACCACCCATGATGTCCAATGAGGGATACCAGGACCGTATCCTCATATGCCGCGATTGTGGTCAAGACTTCACATTCAGCGCTGGAGAACAAGAATTCTATGCCAGCCGCGGACTAACAAACTCTCCTGGCCGTTGTCCAAGTTGCCGAGCCGCTCGTCGCGGTAGGCCGTCATCTTCCACGCATACTCCTCGTAATAGCAGTGAACACTATCAGACCACTTGCGCCGCCTGTGGACGTCCAACTTCTGTGCCCTTTATTCCTCGTGCAGATCGTCCCGTGTATTGCAATGATTGCTTCCAGGCTCAGCGTGCTTCACGTAGCTCATACCGCGATGACTCGCGCGGCAGTTATAGCACTAGCGGCTATAGCGATAATTATAGTAGTGGTCGGGGCAATCGTGATCGCCGCGATCGACGCGATCATCGCCACTCGGATTGGTAAAATCGAACTAGTTACCTCGCAATAGACCAATGAGCCGGGCACTTATTAACTGTTCGGCTCGTTTACTTGACTACCCATTCTCATTTCTCCCATCAAATATGTTATACTAAGCAATAATCAAAATATTACCCCCCGGTATGGAGGTTCTCATCTCATGACACGGCTTCAAGCAAACCAGTGGCCTCAATACACATACATTGTTCCACAAATCTATACCAGGGCGAAAGTACGCCTGATTGGTTTAGGGGCATATGCTCCAAGTGGTACCATTACCAACGAATACTTTGCCTATATTTCTACCCGCCTTGGTGATCCTCGCAGCGCAGATGACCTGGAACGAGTGACTGGCCTGAGTACGCGCCACGTGCGCGCGAGCACTCTGGAGCTATGCCGTAGAATGGCTGGCGCTGATGCTCCAGGACTGATCGATGGGCCAGGCGCCCCGCAAGATGAGTCGCTAGTCGATATGGCTGTTATCGCCGCCCAACGAGCCCTGGCTAGCGCCGGTCGCGATGCCTCCGAAATCGACACAGTGATCGGTGCATCCTCCTCTGATAACGATGCTTTTCCCACAGTCGCTGGAATGGTACAGATGCGTCTGGGGTTAGGGCCGATACGCGCAACTATGCTCAAGGGCGCCTGCGCCTGCCAGACCGAGGCATTCCAGGTATGCGCCGAAGTGCTGGCAGCCAATTCCGCCAAACTGGTATTGCTGGTTACTTCCGAGGGGCTGCTTCCCAACATTATGAATGTTCTCGACTGGAAAACGAGTTCCCTTTTCGGTGAGGGAGCATCAGCTTTTCTGCTAGAACGTGGTGATGAGGATACCTTCGTCATCAATGGTTCTGACGCTCACCAGCGAGATTCCCTTTTATACCAAACGCCTCTGCGTAAAGATGCCATCGAAATGGCAGAGGTTGACATGAAGATACAAATGCTCTTTAAGGAGGGCAAAGGCAAAGAACTTAGCCAGGTACTCTCGCAATACATGGTTGGCTATACCAAAATGAACGGGAAAGAGGTTTACCGCGAAGCTCCTCGTGCTATGGCGGAGTCGGTTGATGTCTTATGCCGCCATGCGGAGCTGGGTCCCGACGAACTTGATCATATAGTACCCCATCAGGCCAATTCACGCATTACACGCCGTATGGGTGAATTACTGATTAATGACTATGGTTGGCCACAATCTACTATGGACAAACTGGTTGATAACTTCCGCTATTATGGCAATCTCTCGAACGCTAGTATCGCCATGGCCCTGGCTGAACTACTGCGCCAGAACCGGCTTCATGAGGGTCAGTGGATAGCTCTTCCCGCCGTCGGTGGGGGTATGAATTACGGCTGCTGGTTGTTACCTTACCATGAGTTAATGAACCTTGATGCCGTCTTAAATTCCGCGTAAGGAGGCTATCCTTCGAACATCAAGTCAATTCCCGTTCATACGTATTAAATATATGGCCATCCCAATCGTATCCTGCTCCGACAAAAGCGTCGCGTACCATTATGAGGTCTGGAACATAAGCATTGACGCTCTCTAAACCCATGCCAACAATCTGCTGTCGCAGTGAGTAAGCAATCAGGCTTATGGATTCGGTTGTTCCATCAATATAACCAACCGAGAGTTGTGAACCCTGCCTGCCCACATGGGGTTCCGCTATTGCCAACCCATCCAGGCGATTCCAGCGGCGCAAGATAAATACCTGGCCTGCCTGTACTTTAGCCCCCAGTAAGTCACTGGTAATAGCGTAGGCAATGAAACTGTGATAATACAACCCACCAATAGCCGGAAATATATTTGAAGAATTGAGATAGTCAATAATATCGTCGACATCAATCTGTGTTGCCAGTTGTGGCATTTCGAGAACATACTGTTGCTTAGTAGAAACGGCCTCGGGAAAAGCCCTGTATTGCGCATAGGCGCCAATTTTTCGGAAAAACCCTCGTTCGATCAGCGAGATTGCTACGTCATTAGTGGACTCAGTGATTAGTCGTGCGTTTGTCGCTCCACGCCTTTTCGCTTCTGTTATCATTGCAACATCAAGAGCCTTGGCAAGGCCGTGTTGCCGGTAGGCAGGATCAACGCGCATTCCTTCAAGCCAGACATCCGTTTTGTTAAGCATACGAATATGGGATACCCCCACAGGTTGATTATCGATTGTGGCAACAAATAATGCTCCTTGTGCATCATGCAACCACTCTTCCCAAACATACTCAATATAGTCTCCCCACTCCCACGTGTGTGCGCAAAATGCCAATACAGCATCGCGATCCTCCGCGCGGGCAGGGCGAATCTCAGTTTTAGGCATTATTATCTCCTTCACTTTGTCTTATAATGACTGTAGCGAGATTTGAGGTCTTCGTCAATATGGTTTTTCTGCAATCCTTACCTTACATCTCAGTAGCAACTTCTTAACCGAAACACATTACCTGCTTCAAACGTACTATAACTAATACCTCAAGGATAAGGCTGGTTTTTAATGTATGCAAGAACCTAAAATACCGTCGAACCATGTCGATGAACAAGAACTGGATACAGAGCAGAAGCCACTTACAGAAGGTCTTCAGGAAAATGCGCAGGAAATTATTGAGGAAGCGCAAAAGGATGTAGAGGCTGCGCGACTACCCTGGTATCATACCTTAAGACGCGGACGGATCCTGCTAGTTCTGTACAGCTTACAACTGGTTCTCTTTGGCTCCCTGGCATGGTGGGTGCATTATAACCCCATTTTAGCAATTGATGTCACTATTACTCGGGAATTTCAAGAGAACCAGTCTCCCTGGCTGAAGTATACCATGATTGCCATTAGTTACCCAGGTGACGTACTTCTGATCTCAATCGGTCTTGTTGTACTGGCCGCTGTCATCCTGTGGATTGTACATCTTCGTTTAGAAGCTCTTATACTCATCAGTCTTTCCACAATCAGTTCCTTACTGAACTCATTACTAAAATTTATCGTTGAACGTCCACGCCCAGCAGCACGTCTTGTCGACATCATCCAGGCCGCCAATGGGCTGAGCTTCCCCAGCGGGCATGTTATGGCCTACATGGCTTTTTGGGGATTCCTGTTTTCTCTTTGTATCATTCTCTTCAAAGGCCTGAAATGGTGGCGTATTTGTTTAATAATTATCTCCGCCTTTTTTGTGATAGCGGTGGGACCCTCGCGAGTTTATCTTGGGGCACACTGGGCAAGCGACGTTCTGGGTTCTTACTTGATAGGCGGAGTATTACTGGGAGTTGCTCTCTGGCTCTACCTCACGCTTAAAGACAGAGGAGTGTTGGCAAGGAAAGTAGAGAAGGAGCCTGAGGCCACGAGGTAGCATTGCAACTACCCCGTGGCCTCAGGCTCCTCCCACAATCCTGAACCCTATTCACCTTCCTCTACAAAAGTGGCCTCTGACCTGACTGGAATATAAGTGTAATCATCCGCAGGCTGAGCAGGTTCCTGCTCCGGAGCGATATCTGGTTGGTCTTCTTTCTCAGATAAAGCAACTTCCTGGTTATCAACCGAGGTAGAAATATGCGCGTGATTTCCAGAGAGAGCATTTTCTTCCCCGGCAGTGCCTGGCTCATGCTCCTCCGCACCAGGTTGCACTTCCGCTGCCTCTGCGGCTGGCTCAGGGTGAGGAGAACGCATTTCACTTAACTTTGCCTCGAACTTGTGTATCCGCATTCGAAAGGTCTCTAGCCTCTCCTGCATTTTAGTAATCTTCTTTTCAGCCTTCTGCTCATTTTTTTTGGCCTGCTCAAGCTTAAGCATGGTTTTCGCTTCTTGCTTTGCCTGCTTTTTCCGTTGTTTCTTTGTTTCATCAGGGGATGTAGCAGCTTCTTTTTTGCCCACTGTTTGTACCATTTTCTTCACCTCGATTTCGTTGTAGAAGAATTACATCGTGTCACGTACGAAAAAGGATAGGCCTTGATCTCAATACGAACAGCCGTGGTGACTGTGCCTGGTAATAACTTACACTATACATCATCAGTAG
Organism: Ktedonobacteraceae bacterium; assembly: GCA_041499255.1. Lineage (GTDB taxonomy): Bacteria > Chloroflexota > Ktedonobacteria > Ktedonobacterales > Ktedonobacteraceae > UBA11361. Next base: position 7,668 of record JBGQJX010000017.1, read on the forward strand.
TGAAAAAGCCATGTTGTCTGTAGAAGGGTTTATTGTACGGTGTCTGCCTGTGTGATACACTCACACCAAGCAAAGGTTGAAAAGCCCTGTGCGAGAAAGAGTACAATAAGGTTTACTGAACAATGGAATTAAACGATACAACCGACTATCAACGCTGTTTTGTTTGTGGGCAACAAAATTTTTATGGATTACACCTCGTATTTCGTCTCGAAAATAACACGATTGTAGCCGATTTTCAGCCTCGAGAGGAACACCAGGGATTCCCAGGAGTCATCCATGGCGGAATTGTCGCCGCTGTGCTTGACGAAGCTTTGGGGCGAACATCAATGCTGGCAGATAAACCGGTGTGGTCAATGACAGGACGATTGGAAGTACGCTATCGCCGTTATGTCCCCTTTGGGCCGCTCTTACGTATACGCGCATCATTAGAATCAGAAAGGCGCCGGGCGGTACAAGCCTCTGGAAAAATCACCCTGGCTGAAGACGAGAGTGTTACGCTTGCTGAAGCACACGGCACGTTTTTATATCTCTCCAATGACATAATTGACGATATCCTCAAGGATCATCCAGCGCTACGCGGATTTCTCGAACAATAAACGTGGGCAGTCCGCCAATTTGTAACGGACTGCCCACCAGCATAATAATGGTATACCGGGTCACTACAGGCTGTACTACCCCAATTGGTCGTTGCCAGTACTATTCATTTCTGGGCGCAGGGGGATCGTTCCAGGTGGTGGTGTAATAACCTGAGGGACACCCTGAGGTAGGGATTGGGGGGATGCGATGACTGCCCCCGTTTCTTGCATGATCTGCAGCAACTGCTTAGAATCGATCACTTCCTGGCGACGTAACTCATCGGCAATGCGATCCAGTGTCGGACGATGTGTTTTCAAGAGTTCAACTGCCTGCGCGTAGCAAGTCCGGACAATACGATCAACTTCATCATCAATTGCCTCAGCGGTCGTCTCGCTGTAATCCGCCGGGACGCCAATATCGCCGCCACCAGCAAATGGACTGCCACGTTCACTATACGAGATGGTACCAAGTTTCTCGCTCATACCCCAACGAGTAACCATTTGACGCGCCAGGGCAGTAACGCGTTGAAGATCATTCTCAGCTCCCGTAGTAATACTTCCAATCGCCACTTCCTCAGCTGCCCGCCCACCTAGAGCAGTGACTATCTGCGTCAGTAAGTAATCCTTCGAGTAATTATAGCGATCATCTAACGGAGTAGACATAGTTACGCCCAGCGCCTGACCACGCGGCACAATGGTGACCTTGGTTACGGGATCGGCATTTTCTGAGAGTAGGCCCGTTAGCGCATGGCCTCCTTCGTGATATGCTACCACCTGCAGGTCCTCTTCGCTAAGTACCAATGGACGCTCGGCCCCAAGAAGAATTTTGTCTAACGCTTCTTCAAAACATTTTTGCGTCACTCGATCCTGGTTTCGTCGAGCAGCCAACAATGCAGCTTCGTTGACCAGGTTCGCCAGGTCTGCGCCAACCATCCCCGGTGTACTTCGTGAGATAGCAACCAGGTCCACGTCGGAAGCTAATGGCACATTTCGCGAGTGGATCTTGAGAATAGCCAGGCGTCCGTTCCAATCAGGGCGGTCGACGGTCACACGTCTATCAAATCGGCCTGGGCGCAGCAGAGCCAGGTCGAGTCCATCTGGACGGTTGGTAGCCGCGATGACGACCACTGCCTGCCGGGTATCAAATCCATCCAACTCTACGAGCAACTGGTTTAACGTCTGTTCACGTTCATCGTTCGTATTGATACTTGCACCGCGCTGCCGTCCCACCGCGTCGATCTCATCAATGAAAATGATACTGGGAGATGCCTTTTTGGCCTGGTCGAAAAGATCGCGAACCCGGCTGGCGCCAACGCCCACCAACACTTCGACGAACTCAGAACCGGACATAGAGTAGAAGGGTACCCCAGCCTCACCAGCAACGGCTCTCGCCAGTAGTGTTTTACCCGTTCCTGGAGGGCCGACGAGCAAGACACCACGAGGTATTTTTCCGCCCAGGCGCTGAAACTTTTGAGGAGTCTTAAGAAACTCGACCACTTCCTGTAGTTCAAATTTAGATTCATCAACGCCTGCGACATCGGCAAACGTCGTGCTAGGTCTATCCTCGAGTATAAGCTTGGCCCGGCTTTTGCCAAAGCTGAATATGCCCTGTTGGCCCTGACCTGCCCGCCGTGACAGGAAGATAAAGAGGGCAATCACCAGTATCCAGGGTACAAAGGCGATCAGCAGGTTCAGCCAGAAACTATTATCCTGGGGTGGCTGGGAGGAAACAGTGACACCCTTAGATTGGAGTATTTGCGGGAGTTGGGGGTCACCATTAGGAAGTTGTACCACGCGATATTGAGGGTACGAATTAACAGATTGACGGAATGCGCCAGTAATATCAGTCTGCCCGTTAAAAACAGCTGTTTTGATGTTTCCAGCATTAATCTGGTCGTAGAAGGTACTGTAAGTGATCTGGTCAACCTGGTTTGTATTGTTGCTGTTATTCTGGCTGAAAAAAGAGTATGCATAAATCCCAAGCATAACCAGGACGATGATAAGTAGCCATCGATTTAAATTAGACGAGCCTCCTCCCTGGGGAGTTTGCCCATTTTGACGCCCGCTGGGGCGCATCTGATTTTGTTGCCGTTGTGGAGTATTGGGATTGTTATTATTATTTTGGAGCCAGAGAATATTGACTGGTTCATTATGCATGTAAGTTTTCCTGCTTTCTGGGCCTGTGACAGGTATACCAGAGTCCTCAGACTTCAACTGAAACCTGAAGTTTCAATAGCATGCCCATAGCAAATATTATAGCATGGGCTATTTTATAGTAACGTTAATCATTATTATATCTCACAAAGGGTGGAAATGCACGCCATTTGCTCAAATTGCAGCGTGGTCTTCTAGCGGCCTTGCTGTCAGTTGCAAGATCAACTGTCTTAACCCGTGAGGTGGAATGTTCAGGCGATCAGCAGGACGATTCAGTGCATCTTCGCTACCAACTGTTGGTTCAAAACAGACAAACGCACAATCTGGTTTTGTGATAGGTTCTGACCATACCTGCATATTCGCCAGCACATACTGACCATCAATCGGCAATTCCTCAACCACCAAAGTTCCGTAATAAGGTATCTCAACGGTAACATGATGTGGAAATGGATAGGGATTATCAGGGGGCTGTTTATCCCAATCAAAAGCCTTCACCTCAAAGCCGGGAGGACCATCTGTTACCAATTGCGGTTTGTGCTCTTGATCAACGGTAAAATAGGGGTGGAATCCTGGGGCAATTGGCATAATCTCATCACTATGGTTCTCCATTGTTAAAGTATAAGTAAGCGCCGCTTTTCCAACAGCAATGGTTGCAGTAAACGTAAATTCGTAGGGGTAGCTGGCGCGCGTAGCTTCACTACTCTTCAATTGTATACTCAACGCCGTGGCATCAAGAGCTTGTTGAGAGACAACCGTCCATGGAAGGTTGCGACCAAATCCATGGATGGGAAGAGTAGTGTTTTTATCTCGATAAATGCCGTCTTTGAGACGCGAAAAATTGGGGATCATCAGAGGCATTCCCCAGCGTTTGACATTGCCTGTTTCTGTCGGTCGATACAATACTGGCCATGTGCCAACCTGAAAATGGGAGACCAGGCAAATTTCGGGGATGATGCCTATAGTGGTGTCTCCATAAGTGAGCACACGTTCCCGGGTGGTAGGAAATTTTATAAAGTCAGCCATCTTATACATCCGTCCGTTCTCAATATCGTTGACCTGGCATTATTGTATTGCACCGTTGATTCATATGCAACGTACCATGTCCAGAATTGCTAGGCCTATTGCGTTTTGTTAGCTAGACGCTTTATACTGTATTGTGACGATACACCTGTACGATTCAAGTAAATGTACATTTAGAGAGTTCATAGAACCCTGCTGCCGAAGTGAAATGGGGGCTTTATGGGAGCGGAGGATACTTCAGAGAGAGTAACTCCCGAAGAGGACAGCAGACTGGGCAGAGAGGAGAAGCAGTCTGTGCAAGGAAATATTGCTATCAAGGGGACACGCAATGGCTTACTTTTAACATTAGAGCCGGAAACCCCTTTTAGCGAATTACTTAACGCACTTTCTGACCGGCTTGCAGAAGCCCCGGGCTTTTTCCGTGGCGCTTCTCTGGCATTAGATACTAGTCGTCGCATGCTCCGTGTGAGCGAAAGAACACAACTTGAAGATCTCCTGGCACACTACCAAATGTCGGTGACGCCATTAGAACAGGTCACCCCGGCGCACATATATGCTGAGGTGAAAACTGTCTCCTTAAGCGATACCGCTTCAAAAACAGTTACCTTGAGTGAAACTCTTGAGACGCAACGTGACCCGCGCGAAATAGACGATACCCTTTTTTTGCGACGTACAATCCGTTCTGGTCAAGCTATTCACCATGCCAGTAATATCGTCATACTGGGCGACGTCAATCCTGGTGCTGAAATCGTCGCAGGTGGGGATATCATTGTATGGGGTGTGTTACGAGGGATGGTACATGCCGGCTATCCCGACAATGAAAATGCTTATGTTTGTTCGCTGCATCTGGCCCCGGTACAGTTGCGCATAGCGCACCTGCTCTCACGGCCACCAGAAGGCGGGGCAGTTCAGCCCTACCCGGAAGTCGCGGCAATCAGAAATGGACGCATTGTGGTCGAAACCTGGAATAATGGTCGCCCATCACGCAAATAGTGACTCAGCTATGACCTGATAGCTAGCGCTTTCTTGTTCGTACCAGTAGAAACGATCGTAATGGTCGTGAATGTAAACAGTAGCTTTGCATGGAGCATGTTTTATGGACAGTCGGGTGATAACCATTACGTCGGGGAAGGGCGGTGTGGGAAAAACCACAACTACCGCGAATATTGGTACTGCTCTTGCGCTGCAAGGAAAAAAGGTCGCCGTTGTGGATTCGGACATTGGTCTGCGTAATCTGGATGCTGTATTGGGATTGGAGAATCGCATCGTCTATGATCTTGTCGATGTGGTTGAGGGTCAGTGTCGTTTACGGCAAGCATTGATTAAAGATAAAAGGCTTCCCGATCTTTATTTACTTCCTGCTGCCCAGACACGCGATAAAAATGCTGTCAACAGTGTTCAGATGGAACAACTTTGCCAACAACTGCGAGCAGAGTTCGACTTTGTGGTGATCGACTCTCCAGCTGGCATTGAGCAGGGGTTTCGCAATGCGATAGTAGGTGCCGATGAGATTATCATCGTGGCCAATCCTGAGATGGCCTCGGTGCGCGACGCGGATCGCATCATTGGCCTGGTGGAGGCTGCTGGAAAACCCGAGCCACGGTTGATTCTCAATAGGCTACGCATCGAAATGGTCAAACGCGGAGATATGATGGATGTAGCCGATGTCTTAGAAGTGCTGGGAATTGATCTGCTTGGTATTGTCCCTGAAGATGAAATGATTATTGTGGCAACCAACAAAGGTGAACCTGTTGTCTATGATAAGCGATCTCGGGCAGGCCGCTCATTCCTGAATGCCGCCCTGCGTATCATGGGCGAAGAGATTCCCCTTGATGAGATAATTGAAGTACCATCACTTTTGGAGAGGTTGCGACGCCTTGTTGGGTTTGGCCCAGCACTGGCTGAGAGACGCGTTCGTTCGTAGCCATCCTGAAAAGGGGACAGATATTATGGGTATTTTTAGTTTCATGTCAGGGCGAAAGAAACCCACGCCAAGTGAGCTTGCAAAAGAACGTCTGAAGGTTGTGCTGGTGCAAGATCGCATCAAGTTGAATCCTGAGTTGCTGGAACTGATCAAATCCGATCTTCTAACCGCGATGTCGCGTCGTCTAGATATAGACGAGCAGCATGTTGAGATTCGCATGGCGCGCGAGGATCGTTGGGACAAGCTACAGGCGGTAGTACCCATCAAACGTCAGAAGATATCATTTGAGTGGGATCCCCCTGCTCACACCACTGCTGTGACAGGACTACGTGGTAAGGTCACGGTTGAGGTGGAAAAAGATGATGATGTAGACTAGAAATATCTCTTTTACGCCTTGTGCCAGAGCGCTCATTCTCCGAGGGGAGGCGACATTCGCCAGGGTCAACGCATCGTTTCCGCACAATCCATGGGATTACATGTAGGGGCAGGTTTGCCCCTACTCCGATAATTCACAAGTCCATCTTCTCCAGCGCATCGTCAAACGCCCGATAAGAATTTTCTCCTAACAGAACCATCATTACCTGCTTAAGACTAGTAGGTTTCTTTATATGCTCTATGATGGTGTGTAGCGCGATAGGAGCAGCCAGGCGCAAGGGGTAGCCGAAAGCGCCTGTACTAAGCGAGGGGAAAGCAATGCTCTCAAGCTTGTGGTGTTCTGCCAGATCGAGGCAACTCTGATAGGCGCTTCTCAGAAGGCGCTTATCCTCTGCACTCCCGCGATAAATTGGTCCAACCGCATGAAAAACATACTTCGCGGAGAGTCTACCGGCAGTTGTCGCCACGGCACTTCCTGTTGGACATTCCCCAATTTGACGGCATGCCTGCATAATGCCTGGTCCTCCTGCACGGTGAATGGCGCCATCGACACCACCACCACCCGCAAGCGCACTGTTCGCAGCATTAACTATAGCATCTGCCTGCACTTTTACGATGTCCCCCTGGATAAGCGCTAGAGTTACACCGTTGATTGTACGCGTGGACATAAACACGTCCCCCCGGTGCATCATAGTACTAACCCGAATGGCTCCTCCAGCAAGCGTTTGACCTCTTGCAAGAAACGCGCGGCAGTCACGCCATCAATTGCGCGGTGGTCTGAAGAGAGTGTTACCTTCATGCGGTTGCGCACTACCACCTGACCATCGACAACAACAGGAGTCGGAGTAATCGAGCCGACAGCAAGAATAGCTGATTCGGGCGGATTAATGACAGCGGTGAAACTATCGACATCGTACATCCCCAGATTACTTACCGTGAAGGTGCCCCCGCTGAACTCTTCTGGTCGAAGCTTCCCTTCGCGAGTCGCCTCTGCCAGGCGCTGAGTCTCACGGGCGATGTCAAGAATACCGCGCTGATCTGCATTGCGCAAGACAGGAACGATCAGGCCCTGTTCGACAGCAACAGCGATACCAATATGTACCTGCTTCTTCTGCAAGAGGCGATCTTCTGCAAAGGAGATATTCACCTGGGGCATGCGCACTAATGCCTTTGCCACAGCTTTGACAATCAGATCGTTAAAACTGACCTTGACAGGTGCCGGGTCATTGGCGGCATATTCGTTTATCTGCTGCCGGAAAGCAGCTAATTTGTCCGTGTCGATAACGCTGGTAACGTAGAAATGTGGCGCAGTTTGCATACTCTGGCTAAGACGCCTGGCAATGGCACGACGCATAGTAGTGAGTGGGATCTCAATCACTTCGCCACTATCTATGGCAGCAGATACCGGTGGGAATACTTGCGGCGCAATCAAAGGAGTAACCGGTTCCACCAGAGGGGAAACCGCTGACTGCTGCTGACTTAAAGCGGCCTCAATATCCATTTTAATGATGCGTCCATTGGGACCTGTTCCTTGCAGCGTGGCATAATCCAGGTGATTCTCATCAGCGAGCCTGCGAGCGAGAGGCGAGATAAAAATGCGATCCTGGCGTTTTATCGTTGTCGTTCCACTCGTTGGTTCCGGGCTGAGGCCCACAGATGATCGCGCTAGTAAATCCACCTTGTATGGTTGAGCGCTTTGTGTTTGTAGAGGTGAGGATTGGGTAGGGCTAGCTAATGACCCTTGTCGTTGACTACCTGCTTCAGCTCCGTTCGCGCCAAGATAATCAGGCAGTGGCTCACCGGGCGCCCCAATCAGTGCGATCTCTGCACCGACAGGCGCTGAATTCCCCTCGGGTACCAGAATCTTACGCAATACTCCACCTGCAAAGGCTTCTATCTCAATATTGACTTTATCTGTCTCAACCTCTGCCAACATCTCTCCCTTTTTAACTTCCTCACCCTCTTTTTTGATCCAGCGAAGAATCCTGCCCTCTTCCATGCTATCGCCCATCTTGGGCATTTCTACCTTTTTCATACAATGCTCTCCGAGTTACCTGCGAACGAGGGCTGAAGGGACGATCGCCTTCACCGCATCGACAATATCACTCTTTTTGGGGATAGCAGCGCGTTCCAATGCTTTTGAGTAGGGCATAGGTACATCAGCGCCGGTTACATGCTGAATGGGGGCATCCATATAATCAAAAGCATGTTCGTAAATAAGCGCAGCCAGTCCCTGGCCTGTCCCATAATATTTCCAGCCTTCTTCAGCAATCACTACACGGTTTGTTTTCTTCACTGAATCAACGAGCAGGTCAATGTCGATGGGCCGAATGCTCCTGAGATCGATGACTTCAGCCTCAATGCCTTCTTTAGCCAGATCTTCAGCGGCCTGTAATGAGACATGTACCATACGCGAAAAGGTAATGATAGTTACATCGCTTCCTGAGCGTTTCACCTCCCCAAGATTGAGAGGTATCGTATATTCAACGCCCTCATCGGGCACTTCGCCTTTTATATTGTAAAGGAGCTCGTGTTCGATGAAGAGAACCGGGTCAGGATCGCGTACTGCCGATTTGAGCATCCCTTTGACGTCGTAAGGCGTTGCAGGCATAACCACTTTCAATCCTGGGATGTGGGCATACCACGTCTCAAACAATTGCGAGTGTTGCGCGGCCCGTTGGGCACCCCCGCCGGATGGCATACGTACGACAAAAGGCACAGCAGGCTGGCCACCAAACATGTAACGCATTTTAGCGGCACTGTTCACAAGTAGATCAGAGGCGAGTAAACTAAAATTGATGGTCATCAGTTCCAGGATAGGCCGCAATCCACCCAGCGCAGCGCCGATCGCTACTCCAGTAATAACCTCTTCTGCCAGAGGAGTGTCTCGAACACGTTTCTCGCCAAATTCCTCAAAAAGTCCTTTAGTGACAGCGTAGGTGCCACCATAACCAGCAATATCTTCGCCCATAATGAAGACACGTTCGTCACGCAGCATTTCCTCGCGGATGGCTTCACGGAGCGCATCTCGATAGGTCATTGTACGCATCTTTTATTATTTCCTCTCGTAGCGATAAGTGAGAGCTGTAGAGTTATCGACCATTACGTCGGTATAGAGTTCTTCTAGTGAAGGATCGGGGCTATTGTCGGCAAATTCCGCCGCTTCCTCGGATACCTGGATGGCCCTGGCATCGTTATCGTCAAATTCAGCCTGGGTAGCTAGACCGTTTTCCAGCAATTTCTTCTCGAAAATGCCGATAGGGTCGCGCGTTGTACGCCACTGCTGCTCTTCCTCACGGGTGCGATAATAGGCGGGATCCGTCATGGAGTGTCCACGGAAACGATAGGTTTTGATCTCAAGCAACGTCGGTCCACCACCGCTCCTGGCATGCTCTACAGCCTGTTTCATCGACTCGTAGACGGCTATAACGTCCATGCCATCAACCTGATCACCGGGCATATTATATGCCGCTGCACGTGGCTGCAAGCTATCCACAGCCCAGGCTTTTCCCACAGCCATGCCCATAGAATATTGATTATTCTCGCAGACATAAACGACAGGTAATTTCCAAACCGACGCCAGGTTCAGCGATTCGTGGAACGCTCCCTCGTCAACAGCTCCATCGCCAAAATAGCAGGCGATAACGGTATCTTTTCCCTGGTATTGTACGGAGAAGGCTACACCTGCAGCAATAGGCATTTGTGCTGCGACGATACCATTCCCTCCATAAATACCCATTTCGTCGCTCCACATATGCATGGAGCCGCCTTTGCCCTTGCTACACCCTGTAATTTTGCCGAACAATTCAGCCATCACTGCCCCTGGAGCCATCCCTTTTGCTAGAGCATGGCCGTGTTCCCGGTAGCTACATAGAATTTTGTCTTCTAGACGGAGTGCCTTAATACTGCCGACTCCAACAGCCTCCTGCCCTATATACAGGTGCATAAAGCCACCTATTTTACCACGGGTGTATTCCTCAGCACTCTTCTCCTCAAAGCGACGTATAAGCGCCATCTTATAGTGCATCTCAAGTAGTTCTGTACGGGTTAATCCCGCCAGTGTCGCGTTGCTGATCGCCATAGGCCTCCTCTATCTTATGAAATGATTACATTTGCATGACCAGCCCGACATACAGCCCTGTATGCTATGAGGCCCTCTATCTCACGACATTGTGATTATTTTGTTACTTATTGTACCGCATGAAGAATGAGAATGATAGGGGTATTGAAGTGCTTCAGAGGTTCGCCAATTATCCCGGAAAAAAGAGAGAAAAATGGCTCAGAACGGGGCCCTGACATAACCAGGCACCCCGTTCTGAGCCATTTTTCTCTCTTTCATGAGATTTTTGAAAGGCGGCAGTGAGGACAACAGGCACCCTTGTTTGCGGGTGCCAGACAATTACTTTTTGACGACGGCGTCTGCGAGATCCTTCCCAGGAAAGAAACGCACACGCTCTTTTGCAGGTACCTGGATTGGTTTCTGGTCGCGTGGATTAACCCCTCTGCGAGCCGCACTCCGGCGCACTTTGAATGAGCCAAAGCCGACCAAACGTACCTCGTTACCACTCTGAAGTGACTCACGGATGGAGTCCAAAGTGGCTTCTAAGGCAGCTTGAGCTTGCTTCTGAGAGATATCCGCCTGTTTCGCTATGCGCTTTGTTAATTCTTGTCTACCTACAGTAGGCGTAGTAGTTGGTTTCGATTCGGTTTTTTTCGTGGCCATGGGTTCAAAGTCCTCCTTAACAACGAACAACACACGTCGCTTCCTGTCCCAATAATGTACTGTTGGGCCTGTAGAGCGGCATCATAACCTCACCGCCGTTTAGGAGTATAGCACGCGATTCTATGGAAAACAAGGGTAGCGCCTTGCTTTAAGGCGAGGTATATGGTCTAAATCAGCATGAGAGGCTGATTCGCAACATTCCATCAGTTGAAAAATTGGCTTCCTATATAGTTCTTTCCCTATTTAGAAAACCACACTTGCAGGGTCGTATTGCTATCTCCAGATACAATTTGTTTCCCATCGGGCGGCCAGGAACGCTATTTACGGCGCTACCAAAGTGATAATGATAAAGGGTTTTGATAGCGACCCTGTTATTCGTCTATTATAATACGTATGCTCAATGTAGCTTTCACACGGCCAAACAAAAGAATACGGCGTATTGCCCTTACTCCATTGGTGAACTATAATGACGCTATACTTATTGAGGAATAGCAATGTACATCAGCGAACCAGCAGAATATGCCATCCTGGGACTGCTAGAAAGTCAGCCCATGCATGGTTATGAAATGTTCCAACAGTTCAAAAACGGCGCAATGGGACAAATCGTCCACCTTGAAATGAGCCAGATGTACGCGTTCCTGAAAAAGCTTGAACGCCTGGAATATATTGAAGCCCAACTGGAAACACAAGGATCACGCCCGCCGCGCAAAATCTTCCACCTCACTCCTAAGGGACGTCTGGCATTTTTCCAATGGTTGAAAGAACCCGTTGAACGACCACGAGAGATTCGCATCCTCTTTCTCATCAAACTCTACTTCGTCCAACAGTTACTTCCAAAGGAGATTGGGACGCTGATCGACCAGCAAATCGCCGCCTGCCAGAACTTCCTTAATCATCTTGAGTCTCAGCATCCAATCCCCCCAGAAACCAGTGATGGAGCGTTCTTTGATCATGTCGTTTTACGCGGACGCATCTATCAAACTCGTTCATTGCTCGACTGGCTACGCGAACTACAGCATCAATTGGCGGAAGTACAACGGCAATAGTTAAATTGGACAGACACGGAAATTGCGCTGACTACTGTACTATTTTACGCGCGCAGCAAAAGTTGGAAGCGTGGATTATAGGTCTTGTCGCATTTACTGCATGAGACAGCTCGCGAGTAACGACGGGTACGTGGATATTGATTGCCACAATTTGGGCAAACATAGAGATACCGAATTGGACGCTGTTTGTGCCGCATAGCTTCGCGTCGTGTACTCTCTTCGTGAAGGAGGCGACGTAGCTCCTCCAGCCCATAGCCGGTGATAGCAGCCTCGTCGGCTGCAATTGAGTCGTACCCATGATGGCGGTGACGGCGTGGTGTCCCATTCACTCTATCAGCCAGGTGTATCAATTCATGTGCTACTGTTACTTCAATAGATTGTGGCTGCATATCCGGCTCAATAAAAATGAGGTGGCGATGAACGGGTAAATGGAGATGGAGGGTGTCTTCAAAGGCGGAAAGAACCTGAGAGCGCACCGGTTTGCGCGCACGAGTTTGCGTTATGGTGTAGGAGTTGTGGGAGTGTGAGGCTGGCAGGTAGCAGTAACAGCCCAATACCATGACGTTGAGGCGCTTGCCCGTCCAACGCATATATTCCTGGCGATCTTGCGTGATAGCCAGTTTACTGAGTTCTTGCGCTGGCAGGTTTAATTTTTGCCAGTAGTGTGTCAACCAATCCCCAATCGTATCACTTGCATGTACAATAGGGCCTACTTGCTGTAACGGTGGTGCGGGTGTACGAGCTTTACGGGCGGCAGCCATGTCCGCTTTTTTACTCCTGCCTATTTTAGAGCACACTTTTCAGGTGTTGCGATACCAGTATATCAGGCATGGCAAGCTTTGCCACTGCTTGCCATACCCTTGCTTGACACCTATTTCTGAGCGGCGTAAGATGAGATAGGTCTGAAAAGAGTTCACCTTCTACCTCCCGTAAGGAGCTTTTCCATGTCGTTTCAAGTATGCATAAAAACAGAGAAATCATTACAGCAACTCACCTCTGAGATACGCACCATCTTCTCACTTCCCCCATTTCGACAGAATTCTTTCGCCGGTGAACCGTATTGCCAGTTTGAGATGCTAGGAATGCTCATCCTAATCCATCGCACCGAGGAGGAGGATCGCGACCCGGAGGTTATGCACTACCCCTACTGTTTTGATCTGCAGATGTCTTTTGCAGATCACGAGATGAATACGGATCATATGGAGTATATTTTGCAACCTTATTATGCCCAACTGCTTAGTTTCAAGCTTGGCCTGGATACTGCATATCACGAGAAAAAGAAAATTGATAACAAATGGTATATACGCTATCGTTTCTATTGCAAGAATCCACAATGGGACGAGTCAATTTTGTACGGTGAGCCAGGCTGGGAACCGGCTGTCATCGAATCTCCCTCTTCCGCGTGGCGCACAATGCATCCTGTATTCTAAACCCTTGCGTAATACCAGAAAAAAATGCTACAGTGAAATCGTTATACTACATTCCATCCTCCATTGCATTAACAAAACATTGTACGGGCGCGATAACGACGCCCATAGAGAGGACGCAAGAAATAAGTATTGTGTTCGTAACTACATGGAGGCACATCGTGAGTATTCTGAACGCAGCTATCGGTGAAGAACTAAATCCGCTAGTTAAACCACCAATTACGCAGGAACAGCTTCAACGCTATGCAGAAGCATCGGGGGATCACAACCCCATTCACCTTGATGAAGAGGCCGCACGTCGCGTAGGACTGGATAGTGTCATTGCCCAGGGTATGCTTAGTATGGCTTTTCTCGGACAATTCATCAACCAGCGTATTTCTGACGTGCCACAGGCATATCTTACTCATTTGAAGGTACGTTTTATCAGTATGGTTCGTCTAGGAGATTCTATTACCTGTCATGGTACAGTAAAAGCACGTACAACTGAGGATGGCGAACATGAATTTGTGACAGTTGAGTGCTGGGCGCAAAACCAAACAGGTGAAAAGGTCACAACAGGTGAAGCGGTAGTTTCAATTCCCCTACAACTCAAAGAAGAGGTAAAGGCATGACGGCAGGGAAATCCACAACGGACGACCAGGATTTGCATGTACTATCCGATCTCTCTATTTACAATTGCGTTCGTTTCGGCCCCTACAAAGCTCTAATCTACGAAGATCAACAAGATGTACGCGAATATTCGAATATTGACATTGCCAGGGAAGCAGCACAACTGGCTGCTGGTCTACAGGCATTGGGTATTGAGAAAGGCGACCGCGTCATCGTCATGATGATCAATTGTCCAGAAGTCATTATCGCTTATCAGGCAATCGCGCGCACGGGCGCGATTATCATACCGGTCATGCCACTGCTCAAGGGACCAGAAGTCCGTTATATAGCTGAGAATTCCACAGCCAAAGCCGTGATTACCAGTCCCATCCTCTTACCTTTACTGCGCAGCGCATTAGCCGATGTCCCTACCATGCAGCATATCATCACTGCTGGGGACGAAGAGGCACAAACTAATTCACCAGGTAATCACGCAGGCTCACCCTCCTACACTCTTCACTCCTACAGCGATGTCGTGAAAAAAGGGGAGGCTGGCGCAAAGAATTTCCTCTCGCATGCAGGGGCCGCGCCGGTAGCAGAAGATGATATCGCGGTTATTCTTTACACCTCCGGTACTACTGGTCATCCAAAGGGGGTTGTTCTTACTCATCGTAACCTCATATCCAACGCATTAAGTGGGCGAGGCCCTGAACGTTTGACGCGGGATGACGAGACCAACCTGGCGGTGCTCCCCCTGGCTCACGCTTATGGTATTCTTGCCTCCAATGTCTTTTTCTTGCGCGGTCTGACCATTGTGGCCCATCCACGCTTCGATACTACTGCCGTGCTTTCCGCTATTGAACGCTATCGCATCGTCTCATTTGCAGGCGTACCAGCCATGTTTGTAGCTTTGCTATATTCGCCTGATGCCGATAAGTACGATACCAGTAGTTTGCAAACGTGCG
>JBGQJX010000018.1:0-22460 GCA_041499255.1 Ktedonobacteraceae bacterium
ATCTCCAGAAGAGGGTAGAAGCGCTTGTCACAGAACAACACCTTGATGAGGTCTATGCTGAGTTAACCAAAAGATATGGCATGGCTTGAAATGTGTCATTACCAAATCTTTTCAGCCAATGTGGATGCGCTAGTTTCCCTTGCCAGGTACTAAGCGCAACAAGCGGACTAGCCAGTTTCTTCCGTCCGCTGGAGGAGCATAATGAAGAGGTGTCTTACTAAATGAACCATTGGTAGCAGGTATTATGACTGCGTCGCTCCGAAGCGGCGATGTTGCATGACGCTCTTCATCGTCACCGTCATCACTATTGAATGAAGAATTTGCAGAAGTAGTGGTCCATCCTCTATGACCATCTATTGTTTCTTCAAAACTAATAGGTTCATGTTGAATAGGCTCATGCGGATTGGGCAAGTCTGCCGGTGGCAAGTTACCAGAAATTACTGGCGCCGGTCGCAAAATTTGCTCGAGCTTCATAGGTTGTGTTTCCTGCTTTTCTAAAGCTATTCGGTTCTCAACCTCAATACGGAGTTGCTCGATCTCTGGACGCAGAGCGCGGTTTGCAATTGGGATGCGTGTCCACTGTGCCAGGGCAGCCGGGAAGTAGCCGGCACGATAACAGTACAGCCCAAGCATAGCCCGAGCGTCGTAGATATTCATACGTTGCCAAAGGGCAAGTTCTTCGGCGGGAGTCTCTATCACATTTTCGCTGGCTTCAATGATTTCCACCAGGTGGTACAGTCGCAACCCCATGACTTGATAGGGGTAGCCATAATACAGTGCCAGTCTGCGGCGGCGTGTACGTTCAGCAGGATGCTTCCCTACAAAGTAACGGCGTGTCCATGAGCCACTTGACCAGACAAGCCAGGCAAGAATCAGTACGAGTATACGGGCAAGATAGCGCTCCCATGTCTCGGGCGCTTTACCGACCATTACTCCCAGAGCCGCGAAACACGCGCCCAGGGCCCATGCTCCATAGACTAAGCGACGACGATCCCACCCGATCAGATCGAAATGGTGATGCAGCGGAGTAGCCAGAAAGGGCTTGGGGAACTCTGTATGATGGACGGGAACAGTAGTACTGGCATAGCGCAGCATCTGCAGCCGTTTACGGAAAAAGGGCGTCAATACTTTCGCTGACATTAAGGCGGATAGGCCTTCTAGTACGAATGCCATTCCAATTAAGAGGAGAGAGCTCTCCTGGCGTGAAAAAATAGCAATCATCGCCAGGACACCACCGAGGCCCAAAGCGCCACTATCGCCCATATAGATCTTTGCACGTCTTTTGGCCGTACCACGGCGAGCCGCCCAGGACGATGGCCAGTTCAGCGGCAGATAGCCAAGAGTACTCCCGGCGCACAGGAGTGACAATATCACCAGTACAATGCCTTCTGGATGTTTTGGATCAATGTCGCCTGTGAAGATGATGCCAAAGGCCAGTGCGGCGCTGAAAACCAGCCCACCTGCCAGTCCATCGATGCCGTCACTAAAATCGACTGAAAGGGAAGTGACAGTACCTATGACGCTTGTTATGAGGATGAGTAGAAGCAGCCAGGCAAAGTAAGCAAATTGTCCAAATTGAGGAATTACAGGACAGGAGAGATCTCCTCCATGGGCAACGGGGCAGATCAGCGGTCCAATAATCGGCAAATCTATATAAGGTGTATACGACTGGCTGCCACTTTTGGGAAGTAGGAAGAAATAGAATAGCGCGGCTGCGATCGAAACCAGGAGCAGCCCGCCGAATTTTGTACGTTCTGAGAGTCCTTCATTACTGAAAACTTTAAAACAGTCGTCGATAAAACCAACGAGCATATAGCAGAATGTAGCACCCAGGCCAATGAGTAGGAGAGTCCATTGGTCGCGATTGAAATTCAAAAGGTAACCAGCAGCGATCCCAGTTGCTATAAGAGCCAGAATAAATGCAGGGCCGCCTACCAGTGGGAGTTCAATTGTTTTAATCTCTCGTCCGCCTGCAGGAAGGTCAGCGCGAATATCCGAGCGGTGGGGTCCTGGTTTAAATTCGCCACTACGAAATCTGGGGAAGAGTAATTTGGCTAGATAGCATAATATGAGACTTATTGTTGCGCTGGCGGCAAAAATAAGTAATAGCCAGAGCGGTAATATTAACCATTGTGGAACCATATTCACTCCCAAAGACGAAAAAGAACCCAGATGCTTCACATGTTGAAACGTGGAAGAAGTACGAGCAGTAACGCACTGCGGGAACCCGATACGTTAGGGATAGTACTCTAATTTCTAAAGTTACCGTAACCGCCGTAGCTCTTTGCGTGCTACTTGACGATCATCCCAGGGCAACTTTTGACTACCTAAAATAATACTTTGTTCGTGACCTTTCCCTGCCAGCAGAACGGTATCCCCCGCTTGTGCATAAGCGAAGGCTGAGGCTATAGCCTCGGTTCGATCAGCAATGCAGAGAAAATCCCTGCCTTGCCGTTTTCCAACAGCTACAGCGCCGCTCGCGATGTCTTGTAGAATCTGAGTACGATCCTCTTCGCGAGGGTCCTCATCAGTAATAACGAAAAAATCTGTCATTTGTGCAGCAATGCGCCCCATAATAGGGCGTTTCTGTACATCTCGTTCACCAGCGGACCCAAAGACAGCCACCAGGCGCCCTGTAGTCAGGGGCCGTAGGGTGGCGAGTACCTTTTCCAGGCTATCAGGTGTGTGAGCGTAATCGACTATGACAGTAAAGGGTTGTCCCTCATTAATGCTCTCCATGCGTCCTGTTATCCCCTTCACCTGTGCCAGTCCTCGCGCAATAGCAGCAGGAGATACACCTTGACTGTAAGTTGTAGCAATTGCGGCAAGGCAGTTGCTCACGTTGAAGTGTCCAACTAACTGAGTTTCAACTATGAATTCGGTATTGGGTAGGAGTACGCCAAAGCGTGTACTATGCGTATCAAGCTGTATATCTACTGCGCGTATCGAAGCAGCTTGTTCGATACCGTAGTCAAGTATAGGTACATGACAGTAGGGTTTCAATACTTCGTAACTGACATCATCGCGATTGAGAATGGCTACAGGATGGATACCCAACTCTTTGTCTCTTGTTGAGTCTAACATTTCGAAGAGACGTGCTTTGGCGCGACGGTACTGATCAATGGTCTTATGGAAATCAAGGTGTTCGTGCGTGATATTTGTGACAACTCCAATATCAAAATTGCAGCCTCGAACGCGCTGCAGTTCGAGACCATGGGAGGTTGATTCGATGATTGCATGAGTAACTCCTGCTGTGAGCATTCGTTGAAGATATTGCTGAATTTCGAGCGCTTCGAGCGTACTTTGGCGTGTCGCATTTTCCCATTCTTTACCAGAGATTCTAAAGTTGGCGGTAGTCATGAGGCCTGTTTGTATTCCGGCTGCTTCGAAAATCGCGCTGATGAGATTGCTGGTTGTGGTTTTGCCATCGGTGCCAGTGACGCCGATAGTACAGAGTTGGTTGGCAGGATACTTGTAAAAGGCGCATGCGAGATCGGCCAGTGCTGTGCGTACATCTTGCACCTCTATATAGGGCAGAGGCAAAGAATCTTGTATGTCTTGTGGCAATGTTTCGCCAAGAGCAACTATGGCTCCTCGTTGTACTGCGTCGGCCAGAAATCGCCGTCCATCGGTATGGAATCCTGGAACGGCAATAAATAGTCCTCCTACCTGTACCTGTCGCGAATCATAGGCTAGCCCAGTAATCTCCACATTGTGTGGGGCGATAGGACTTCCAGAATCATTGGGCGCAAAAATCTCTTTAGGAGGTTGTTCTAAAGATGCCAGTAATGTTGTTAATAGCATAGCAACTCTTTAATAGTAGATAGTTCGCGTACGGTGATAAGGTCGCATTGCAGATGAATTTTGACCAAGGAGCCAGAGGCGCATATCGATCTCGGCTGCGGTCATAGTGCACCCATGACGAGCCAATGCGCGCCGCAGTAGTTCACAGGCCCAGATAGTTGCGGCGCGCAACTCTACTTCCTCCTCAGAACCAGCCTCGAGAAGTTCTTGAGCATCGATGCGTTGAGCTAGAGAAGGTTGATACTCGAGTACACCAAAATGACGTAATACCTGTGGTAATTTGTAGTCAGCGAACGCCGTAAGCTGTTCCATATCAGTAAACGCTCCCCAGCTTTTACCAGCAAACGATCCATAGAGATCGGCCACGCAGATCTGAGCGCGTTTGTAGAAACGAACGAGTCGATGGCGATAGAGAGCGACATCATTAAAAGAAGGAAAGTCTTTTGCCAGCAGTAAGGCTAATTTCACTGCACTACCGCTAGCTTGCTCGATTACATTACTGCATTGACCATTATATTGCTGAAGTAGTACAACACCGACTTCCCGCAGATTTTGAAGGCGTTCCTCAAAGAGCGGGATTGTTTGTTCACCACGAAAAATATGCGCTAAATCTTTCTCACTGATAGTGCTGAGGTACGCTGCGTCCCAAAGGGGAAAGCCCTCTTCTACTGCGCGTTTGAGCGATGCAGCCTCAGCTAGATAGCCGTTCAGTCTCTCACCCTGGTAATCAATGCACCAGCGCGGTTGATCTTTTTCAGCCCAAAAGCAGAAATTCATTGCATCAAGGGCAAGAATCCAGTTGGCTGTACGCTCTGTACCATCATAGAAATGATAGCTACCATACCACGTAGGTGTTGTGCTGGAGTTTTGGCCAGTTTCATCTGGCAGCCATTGATGGGCCAGCATTTCTACTCGATCAGACGCAATCCACACGTACTCTCCTTGCTCTACCACATCGCGTGTGCTACTTAAAATCCCCAGGGGATCAAGTTCCTGGGTGAGACTCAGGTCGTCATCGTTAAAATCATTTTTTTGCAGAAGCTCTGCCATTGAGTTGTGCCTCTCGTTTTTTATCCTCCTGATTCTACAGACATAGGGGATGTTAGTCAATGGTCAAAAAAAGAATATAAGCGTCTTGACGAGTTAATTAAAAACATGTTATTCTCATATTGTTCTCTTTAAGTAACAATGGAGGGAATTGTATCTTTGCCCTGCTAGACTTTGTATAATCCTCATATTGCTCAACATGGAATTGAGCCAGAGTCTATGAGACTAAAACACTGAGCACGATTTTCCAACCTCTATTGCAGAACAAATCTCACCTGGAAGGTAATAATGGATGCCAATCCAAAACAGCGGGGCGGAAGGTTTATTTATTGGTAAGCCTGTGCGTTGGTACGATCTTTCTGAAAAACCTCGTGGTCTGAAGGGAGGTGTAGAATGCTTGTCTCCAGAGAAAACTATTTCCTGGGGATACCTGAATGAGCATGCCAAAGATTGGTAAACTAACATCATCTGTTCACAATGATGTTTGAAAAGTTTTTTCACACTGCTATTTTTTCTGGTTTTAGGAGGTGTCTCTTGGCAACAAACCGCACATCCAAAGAAGAACGCATCGCGCATGATATTAGACGCCTGCATGGACTAGGCTATGCACAGGAACTCTTCCGTGCGATGGGTGGCTTCTCCAACTTTGCTATTTCATTTACCATCATTTCCATCCTGAGTGGGTGTGTTACCCTCTTTTTCTACATCCCGTCGACAGTGGGCTTTGCTGCCGCCTCGATTGGCTGGCCGCTCGTAACTATTTTCGTGGTCATCGTAGCTCTGGGTATGGCTGAACTGGCCTCTGCATACCCGACGGCCGGCGGTCTCTACTACTGGTCCTCCAAGCTCGGTTTCCGAGGGCGTGGTGGGCCTGCCTGGGGCTGGTATACCGGCTGGTTTAACCTGATCGGCCAGATCGCGATCACCGCAGGTATCGCTTATGGCGCTGCCGTTACCCTTGACGTGTTGCTGCATGCCTGGATTCCTAACATTCCAGCAACCCCTGGCAGTATCGTTAGCGTTGACCCTGCAACACAATGGGCGACCCTGCTGATGTACGCCATCATCCTGGTTCTGGTTGCCGTGCTCAATATATTTGGCGTGCGTATTGTGGCTATCCTGAATGATGTCAGTGTCTGGTGGCATATTGTGGGTGTGGTTCTGATTGTCGTTGGAGTGGTAGGTGCGACGATCCTTTCACTGCAGTTCAATCCTGGCGCTGGCGGAGTGGCGCCCGCCGTACAGGTGACAGGCTCTGCTGTACACGGGCTTAATAGCGCTAGCACACTTTTCTCGGTTAATCAAGCCTTCAACCTGACGGGTTTCCCGATCTGGTATGCCTTCCTTTTGAGTCTACTACTGGCGCAGTACACGTACACAGGTTATGATGCTTCAGCCCATATGACCGAGGAGACGATCGGAGCAGAAACGCGAGCGCCGTGGGGTGTGGTCATGTCGGTGGTTGTGTCCGCTGTTGCCGGATATGCTCTGCTGATGGGCCTGGTAGCGGCTACTCCCGACCTGGCTGCGTCTTATAGCTTTGTCAATCCAGTGCTGTACATCCTGCAAAGCCGTCTCAGTTATGTCGTGGGAACCCTCTTGTTTGCTGTGATATTTGTTGCGCAGTTTTTTTGCAGTATGTCCTCGGTCACGTCGAACTCGCGTATGATTTATGCATTCTCCCGTGATGGCGCTGTGCCTGGACACAACCTATGGCATAGGCTGAACAGGGGTCGCACGCCGCGTAATGCCATCATCCTGGCTATAGTGTGTTCCTTTATCCTGGCTGTGCCCTCGTTATGGAGCATCACGGCCTATCTGGCGGTGACTTCTATTGCCGTCATCGGTCTCTATATCGCGTACGCAATACCCATTTTCCTGCGCCAGTTTGCACCTGACTTCAAGATTGGACCATGGCACCTGGGAGCCTGGAGCAGGCCGATTGGCTGGATCGCCGTGGTATGGGTTGCCCTCATTTCGGTGCTGTTTATGTTACCAACGGCAACTCCCATTACATTAGCTGACTTTAACTACACACCTGTAGTAGTGCTGGGCGTGCTCGTGCTTGTCACGATCTGGTGGCTTGTCAGTGCGCGTCACTGGTTCAAGGGACCAGTCATTCAAGGTACAGAGGCTGAACTCGAGGCGATCGAGGTGAGCGTGGGTGAAACTGTCCACGTCGAAGCCGAAAGTGCGGCTGGTGGGGAGTAAGACTCTCTGCCAGTAGCAACTTTTTATGCCTTGCAAAGCAGGAGCGGGTTCAATAATATGTACCCGCTCCTGCTTTATTGCTTGGGAATCCGTATGTGAAATCTTAAAGAAGATATACCCATTGCCGTGTCAGCTATGCTTTTCTGAAGGTAAGCTCATAGTTCCCAATGTTGATATGGTCACCATCTGCCAGTGCGTGCCCTGTGTCATTGTTCAATTTCTCTCCATTCACGCAGATGCCGCTGAAGCTACGCAAATCATAAATCAGATATTGATCATCTTCATACTTTAACAATGCATGATGACGCGAAATTGATGAATCTTTGTCGAGTTGCACATCATCAGAACCAGCGCGCCCAAGCATTATCTCTTTGTTGTCCAATAAGTACTCACGAGTCTCTCTCCCGCTTAACCAATTGATTTGGAGTCTCGGTATGGCGATGGGCTGCGTGGTTTGCACGATTTGCTCGGTTTGCCCTGCTTGTGTCTCTATCTCCATTATCTCATTCTCTTGATAAGCGGGTGACTCTGTGACAGGGGGCGCCTCCTCGGCAGTGGCTATTTCCTCCTCGGCAGAAACTGGCGTTTGAGGAGGAAGCTGTATGCCTGGATGAAAAACAGAAGGAAGAGGTTGAACTAAGGCATTAAGCATCTGTTCAAGAGTCAACGATAGTTCAAGATGAGGCATAAGAATGGGCGCGGCTTCGTCCATAGAAATGGGGTCAATCCCTAGAGTTATTGCCGGTTCGACAGATGATAAAGCCTCAACGGCGGGGGCGCTTTCAACCTCAGCTGGTGTGCCAGGTACAGGCAGAGTTTCAGGCTCGAGTTCGGAGATTGGTCTGGTTTCAAACTGGGACACTGAAGCATATGCGTTAACAGGTGCCTGGTTGGCCTGAGGAAGAGCTTCAGTAAGAGACTCTAGCTGCTCCTTAAGATCAGGCTGAGGGGTCTTGATAGTTGAAGGAGTGGGGGGAGTGGTGTTCATAGGAGGGGTGAGCGTAGCCACAAGCGCGTCGGCAAATGCTGTTACTGAGGGGTAGCGTTCATCGGGATAGATGCTAAGGGCACGGCGGAGCACCTCTTCCTGCTCAAACAAGATGTCAGGATTCAGCGAAAAAAGAGGAGGGAACATCCCTGTGAGCTTTGCAAGTTCTGTTTCTTCCGGTGTGCCAATATAGGGTGGACGGCCAGACAACCAGAAATAGAGTAGCACTGCTAGGGCAAATTGATCGCTCGCGGGCGTTACTCTTTTTCCTATTTGTTCAGGCGCAGCTGTTACCGGTAATAGTTTGATCTGTGGTTGGCCAAAGCGCCGTACAAAGTTTGAGAGCCCTATATCAGCGAGCAGAAAGGGAGCATAACCATGCTCATGATTCATATTGGGCCCTCGTAGCACCAGGATATTCGAAAGCGTAACAGCACCGTGTAAATATCCGCAATTATGAATATAGTTAAGCGCCTGTGCTAGTTGGTACCCATATTGTATAGCATCTTCCACATTGAGCGGTGGATTGAACCATAACCTGCCCGTGTTGCTTAAGAGGGAACCATTGCTCAGAAAGCGCCGGGCGACGTAGAGTCTGCCGTCAATTTCCCCATAATCAAGTGTTGTAGCCAGGTAGGGATGATTGAGCGTACTGATGCCTTGCATTTCACGGAAGAATTGGCGGTGAGCCAAGTCTGGCAGTGTGAACCAGGGATGAATGAGCTTCAACGTGACCTTGCGTTGGAGCATGGTATCTACAGCTTCATAGCTTTCGCCTGATACACCATTACCTAACCATTGAGTGATGCGATAACGTTCAAATTGTTGATTTCTTTCCAGTGCTGGCATACGGTAACCTCACTTAAATAAAATCTTCTTGTGTTGGTGCAACGTTCGTGGATATACAATCGTGATCAGTGGAGGTAAGAGCAGTGTTAGAAGGAACTTCCTCCAGGAGAGAAGAAGGATCTTCCTTACTCATTACTGTTGAGGTAGTATGAGAACTACGCGAGCGGAGCAAGCGGAAGAACACAAATCCAAGCACAACAATAACCACCAGTGCTACGGTGCCTACCAAACTGCTGTCTCCGGATAGTTGTTCTATCTGAGCGAAATTTTCATGGAAGACACGCCCAGCTACGAAGCCAAATGTGCCAAAGATGATGGCCCATAAAATACCGCCAGCTGCATTATAGAATAGGAAAACACGCCAGTTCATATTATGAACTCCGGCCAGGAATGCTGACCAGGCGCGAAGTATGGAGATGAAACGACCAAAGAAGACAGTTTTATTGCCATGCTTCTCAAAGAATTTTTCCGCGTGTTCAAGGTGTTGTGGCTTTAGGAATACATAGCGTCCGTAGCGTTTGATGACAGCTCTACCGCCAGTTCGCCCAATGGAATAGCCAATATTGTCTCCGATGATTGCGCCTAGCGCAGCAAAAACGATTATTAATACAATGTTTAGTTGAGGTACGATGGTCGCTGCCGAAAATGAGGCCAGCAGGAGCATGGTTTCCCCCGGAAAGGGAATGCCTGAACTCTCTATCATGATGAAGAGTGTGACAGCTAGATAGCCCCAAACGCGTAGCGCATCTTGCAAGGTTTGCAGCGAGAACAGTGCAGCTAGTGGCACAATATGGTAGCTGAGTGTGCGAAGCCAGAGAAATGGTAACCACCGCATGAGTTTCTCTCTTTACTGAATGTCCTTCCATAGAATGTAAATCAATGTATTTATGTCATTGTTCGGAGGGTGTCCCGAGAACGCAAAGTTGGTATATGATTGAAGATAACAAAAGCGACAAATGCAAGTAAGGGCGGCCCGATCATCATTAACCAGCTAAGTGTATTCCAAGGGGTGATGACTGAGTATGATACAAACGCAGTGGCGGAGAACGTCAGTGCAAAAGCCACCAGCGCTCTTCCTATGCGATCGCCACCAGCCGAAAGAGATACCGTAGCGAGGCTCACCAACCATGTAACATACCACGCAAAAAACCAGGGAGTGATTACGAGAAGTACCCCGAAGATTGCCAATACAGCCAGTACCATTGTGCGTGTGGTGGGTGTGCGCCAGAGGTAGATTGCTCCAATAATCAACATACAGAGCAATATAGTATAGTTTATCCAATCCCATACTTGACGGTGGCTGAACTCAAAGAGCAACGTGTATATCCAGGACTTCTGAGCAGGTAAGTTTTGGGCTTGAATCCATTCAACGATAACGCGGAGAAGGGAGTTTTCCGAATAGAGCGCTGACGACGGCGTCGAAAAACTTAGCAGAATGTCGTGAGGTCTATACCAGAAAAAGAAGGGTGCATAAAAGGTAACGCCGATCAAGCTAGCGGTCAAGCAAGCTACAAGAACTTTGAAGAACATTGCGCCCCATTGAAGTGCGGCTTTCTGCTGGATGGCAAGAGAGGCCTGGGGCACCGTATAGAGTGTAAAGCGTGCCAGGAAGACCAAGTAGATTGGTATTAGTGGCAGAGCAGTAAACTTAACAAGTGCAGCCAGAGTAAAGGCAATAATTGGAGGAAGATAGTGAACTGGTCGGGCAAAATTATGTTGCTCAGCGTGTATGCAGAGTAATATACCCAGCAAAATCAATGAAACCATGAAGGTATCATTGTGTCCGCCAAGGCAACTTTCCAATAGCACAAGGGGATTCCATGCAAAAAGCAGTGTTCCAATGACAACTATTCGTAATGAATGTCTCAACTTCCTCAAAATGGTAAATACCAGCCAGGTATTGAGGAGGAAGGATGCCAGGCCAAATAACCTGAAGATAAGAACGTATGCTACAGGAGCATTGCCCAAGAAGAAGGCTTCAATCGAACAAATAACTAGCCAGGCGGGACCATAGGCGGCTGTGGAGTGTTTCCAGTCATCAAAAGAGAATAGCGGGTCTTGAGGAAAAGCGGATAAGGGAGTGAAATAAGGGTTAGCATGGTGATCAACAATAATTCGGCCATAGCCCGCATAAACGAAGATATCGCGTGAAAGCATAGCTGGTGTGAATACATAGATCAGGCCTGCTACAATTGCACCCAGCCAGATCAAACGTAAGACCCTTTTCAAATCTCTCCGGATTGGCAACTGGTGTATTGTTATCGCGCAAAGGGTATATATAGCGAACTGCAAAACGAGCAGCACTACCATGACAATGTCATTGGTATCTAGCATTGAGGTGCGAGGGGGTTGCGCCAGGTGTAGATCGTATGGGAGCCAGGCCCCCCACACTAGCAAAAATGGATTGGTTGGTAAGTGCAAGAGAAATGCTTTACCGGCCAAGTGAAGTAGTGGAGTTTCACTAACTAGAATACAAAGAACCAGTGCAAGCATGCAAAGCCAGATGGTTCTTAACGACAATTTTTTGCGCTTATCATGGGGTGTTTCGAAAAGCTGAATGGTTAAAGGCGCTGCTTCAATTGTTCTCCTGTTCATGAGCATCTTCTCCTATACCATCCAACGATTCATGATGAATAGTATGTTCAGTGTAGCTAGTAAAGTTGGAAATATGAGCATAATTCCCTGGTGGAGGCGTGGATGCTTGATACCAATCATCGCCAGTGTAATAAACGCTGGAAACATTTCTAGGACAAAACGCTGATTTGACTCGAGTGGATCGTATGTTGAAATGGCCGGGCTTATTATTATGTAGATGAGTAGCACTGCTAACCATATACTATAGCTTGCGCGAAGTTTTTTTCTTCCCAGGATTGCTAACGTGATAAAGGCGATTGTTGCAGATAAGTCGAGCACATTGTGGACCTCATTAAACGAACCAAATGGTTGATACCAGAATATAGCGGCGAGTGACTGGAATATTCCTTGCCATGGCCACGTTGTTTGGCGACCCCAATGGCTTTGAACAGCCACAAAATCGAAAGGATTACCTGAAATGTGCCAGCAATAGATAGCGTAAAGCAGCGTGCCCAGCGGAATGAGCAAGACTGGTAATACTCGAAGCAACACCTTCTGCCGGGAGGCAGTGGTGCTATCACGCGAGAGCCATAGTTCGGCGATATATGGAACAACGAGTAGAATGCCTGGTGAACGTGTTAAAGCAGCCAGAAATCCAAAGAGACCCGCTAACCACCAGCGTTGGCGGCGGAGGGCGAGAAAGGTGCTTGTAGATAGTAAGAGAAATAAAGGCTCGTTATACGGTGCGAAGAAGAAAAAGGCTGTAGGGAATATACAGAGATAGAGCAGTGTGCGCTGTCCAACCAGGTCTCCTCCGGCATCTGCTGCAAGTTGGTACAGTACAAATAATGCCCCCAGGAGTGCGCCATTGCTGATAAGAGTGCCAACCAGTAAATAGCTCCAAATGCCCAGGAGATGAGCTATCGCTGCTATCAGCAAGGGGTAGAGCGGAAAGAAAGCAACATCGTACGGTGTTTGATAGCCAAATTGAGCAATTCTCACATAATTAGCTGCATCCCAGTGGTTCCAGGATGCTAACAATGCTATCGTATCTACTGGTGCGTTTGAGTATTTGGGTGCTGTAAGCAGAATATAGGCGATATATGTCACCATGACCAAAATCAGCCGGGTAGCGACGAATAGCCAGATAATGTCTCGAACAGGGGCGCGTTTCATTCTTTTAAATCACCTGCCAAACTGAGTCGTTACCAAATACCTCAACACGCCGTAGCTCAGGGTTTGACTCGGCTTGCGCCAGGATGGATTTCGCTATAGTTGGGCTATAGAATTGAAGATGAAGCACAACGTAATAGATATGGTATTTTTTCAAGAGAGTCAAACTAGCCTCTGATGGGAAGTCCAAAAGCGTAGATGCCATAGAGACGGTTAAGGATGGTCGATAGCCACTCCATCCATTCGCGAAAGGGTGAGAGTGGTAGATTGCATAATAGTCATACCATGCTTCATCCTTTGCTACAAAGTTTCTATCTATAGAAGCCATGGGTAACTCAACAATGGGCTGCTGAGCTCCATGAGTAGCAAGCCACTGGTAGACTGGGGGAATAGCATTGCCAGTAGGTACCGACGTCACTGGCAAAAATGCCGGGATTGATTCCAGCAGAATTGCACAAGGAATCAAGACAAGGAAAACCTGAAGCGCGATTTTCCTGAGCGTAAAGAAGGGAACCTGGCGGCGAGGAGCTGGGTTTCCATTAGACGGTATCTTTTCTTCGTGCGCTACGTTCTTCTTGCTCGTCATGTCCTGTAACCAGGCGATTGTATGTGCTGACAAGAGCGCGAGCATGATTAATAATACGCCGATCAGCCGAGCGGGTACACGTAGACCTGAGAAGCCTGGCAGTACATAGTAAGCGATAATCCAGGGCATGGGAATGTCTGGAGCAGAGGCCGGTGGTGTTATACCCAGAAATCTTGCCGGCCCAAATGGTGAGTCAATGCCAGCAGAGAAATGTAGGAATGGCCCAAATGCGAAAAGTAATACCAACACTCCAGTCCACACATATAGACGCATTGTTGATTGTTTGTGCCGGAGGACGAGAATTGCTCCAACGGTCGCCAGGATCATAGTTGCCAACCCCAAAAATAAGTAGTGTTCACTATCATATGGTAGTGCTATCCCATTGTAAAAGTTGACGCCGTAAAACCAATTGAATGGTACAGCAAAAACAAAATCACTAATGGTAGCTTCGTAGCGTACTGTCTGAACCAATGAGCGTGAGAAGCCATTACGCAGTGATACGAGATATGGCGCCATCAGGATAGTAAGGAACAAACCCATTACCGCCAAAACTATGACAGGTTTCGCGCCACGGATCACGACATCCTTGAGATATGCACCTTTTCTAGAACGAAACTGTGCCACAAATGGTCTCACATAACGAATGAGAACAAACGTAAGTAAGGCATAACTCAGGAAAATGCCATAATAAATGCTACTCAATATTTGCAGGCAGTAGAATAGAGCAAAAAGAATCCAGTGGCGCCAGCGTCCTTGTTGCAATGAAAAGTCAAGATATAAAAATGCTAAAGGCATCCACTCGCCAGCGACAACATGGATATGATCAATTTGGCCTAGCCGATAGGGGGCGAAAGCGTAGATCAGCGCGGCCACAAAAGCGGCGAAAGACTTTCCAGTATAGTAACGCGCCATGATGTACATGTTAATGCCACAGAGAAGAAACGTTAAGTAAAAAGTTATATTATACGCCAGAACAGGGTTATGGGTGATCAGATAGAATGGCGCGAAAAAAATCACTTCACCAAGGAGGTTTTCAGAGTATGATAAAGAAAGGCTATTGGGATAGAGGATTGGTGCTTGCCACAAATGTGCTGGCGCATGGAGTAATGTTGTTGTATCCCAGGAAAGTGTCCACATATTGAGCAAGGGATCCCACCATACCCCAGCTACCTCGCCTGTGAGGTTGGGAGTATAGCGGAGAGCCATAGCGACAACAAGTCCAATTAAGACAAGCAAGTAGAGCGCATCTCTCAGGTTCCAATTCTGAGTAATTTTGGGATGCAGGCGCTCAACTTGCTTTGCTTTCTGGTTGTTTTTCTTATCTATTAGTGCTGTCGATATATCAGTTAAAGAGCCGGTGGATTCAGTATTCATGAGCTATATTAAGATACCTCCATTAGGCGATTGAAGCAGGATTTTGCGCCAGAATAAAACAATATATTGTATTTCCGCCCATAATCCTGTGGACGACATGTTTACTCCAAGCTGCGGGGATAGTATAGCCGCGTTGTATGAAGTGCATAGGCCAAACAAGGTAATCAAATGCAATGCTGGTGCTCGTGGGTGGAACTTCGTTAAATGTCAATCTTCCTTGAATATCACGATTGAAACTGTACCACGATACACTAAAATCACCATGATTGAGTGTGCCTGGCAGAGCTACGATTCCTACGCTGCCCGCGCTGTGGGTATGTGCGACTAGCCAGAGGCCAGCTTCGCGGTAGCCAGGATACTCCACCTGTAATACCGAGTTTTCACCGTTGTATATTTCACTGGTATAGCCTTCCGCAGCATGAACTGTCAGCAGGCCAATCAGATGAGGTCCTAAAAAAATGGTGCTGAGAACGACAAATACAATTACCGTGCGTGCTGATAGACGTGTATTATATTGTTTGACCGGTACGGTGATGTTTGTTGTCACTTGTGATGCTAGAATTTTCTCATCTGCAGTCTGGGTGTTGGTACGTCGAAAGCGTATTCCAACACTATAACGCAGAAGAGAGGCAATGCCAAAAGCCCCAGCTAGTGCAACAGGCGGGGCCAGAGGTAAGAGATAATGTGTGCCAACAACTATGTTTAGAAGGCTAAACATGCTTAAAATTGAGATGAGCCAGATAGATAGATATGCTATACCCATGACCTCTGTGATTGATGGGTTTGTTCTCTTCAGATGAAAACGCACCAGTTGTATTACTGAATATATGAGAAAAAATATAGCAGGCAGTGTCACAAAGATACTGAACTTGGCGAAAATAATGTAAAGGACTGCCCAATGGGGAACGTGTCCCCCGTATTGACCCGCGAGAAATGTCAGGTGTCCAGTTATTGAATGATGCCACTCGAAGAGCACACTTTGTAGCAAGAGGCTGTAAGGTTGTCTCCAGATGGCCGGGTCGGCGATGAAAAATGTCACAGGTATCAAGAGGAATGCAGTTAACCACCATTTCCATGGAACCAGCGGTCGTTGCTCAATATCCAATTTGGGACGGATCGCGATAAAATAATATACTGTAAAAAGGATCATGCCGGGCAAGGCAAGGACTGCTGTATATTTGCTTGCTATTCCTAATCCCATAAGTATCGCTGAAAGCAAGTATAAACGTGGTTGGCGGATTGCAGGCCAGAGTATGAGGTAGGCTATGGTGACCAGGGCTGTCATTGTCATATCGAGATAGGCCAGAGCACTGAAATATACAAGCCAGGGACTGAGGGCGAGGCACAGTGCTGCAAGAAGAGCTACCAGGCGACCAAATGGCGCGCGCCCCAGCAAGTAAATGGCCGCAATCAAAACTGTGCCGCTCAGGATGCTGGGAATTCGTGCGGCAAATAAGTCACTTACCAGTTTTCCCAGGTGGGCGTTGAGAAAGAGCGTACAACCAATCAGTAATTTTACCACGGGAGGGTGCTCATAATTAAATATCCATAGGTTTGCTGTGATGCGGAGATGAAGCAAAAGTGAAATATATGTTTTCCCACCCATTATATAGACGATTTCATCGGTTACCAGGTCGAGTTGATGTGCGAGGATGATGCGTGGAATCAGGGCAACGAGTATTAGTCCAGCCAAAATAATCCTCTCAATGAACGAGTGTGAAGTTCGATTCGAGAGGGTTTCTGCATGAGTTTGTGGAGGTGTCTTAGTCTTTTTGTTATTTGTTAGATGAAAATCTTCGCTTACAGTATCTGTATTCATTTTCATCCGCGCTTTCCAACTCACATATATTCATTCATTTCCTATGCGAAACCGTTGGCTAGTATATCATACTGTTTGTGTACTAGTCGAGTTAGTTGGTACTACTGCCATGGTCTGTGAATTATCGTGAAAGCGCCTTTATTGCGGCTCATACCAGGCACATGTCTTGTGTCCGCCAGGTTATTCCATTGAGTGCCAGTTTGCGTGTGAGCCGACAGTCGTTTTTTCAAACAGAATGTTAAGAGTTTCAGGTGTGTCAGACAAGTTTGAGTCGAGGAGGCTCACTGTTTCAGAGTATCAAGAGTATCAAGAGTATCAGGTGTATCAGGTGTGTCAGACAAGTTTGAGTCGAGGAGGCTCACTGTTTCAAGAGTTTCAGAGTTTCAACTGTTTCAGCAGGAGCGGTGATTTAATCCATAGTTAGTTTTTTGTTGAGAAGGGATTGGAAGCCGAATATTACCCGGTGGCCGATAAATCGGCGCTGGGCGCGATACATTGGCCTCTACTGTTGGCCGGATGATTTTGTGAAAAGTCATTATATATTATAAATTTGCAGCGATAAGAAAGCAGTGACAAGGAAGCAGTGACAAGGGCCATAAACTTTTGCCACTGCTTTCTTGCTGTTTCCGACCTGGCTTTATTCGGCCAGGAGTTCATCAATTTTAGCCTCAATTGTTCTGGCTGTTGGATAAAAGGCGGTTTCTTCGGGCGCATTGTAGGGAGCGGCGGGGGCCTTAATAGCGGAGATGAAGACGGGAGTGGCGTCCAGGTCGTAGAAACAATTTTGCACGATCCACGAATGTATGTGGCGTCCAAAACTTGTCAGGTCACTCTCTTCCGTTACTACAATCACGTGGTTTGCTGCGCGTACTGCCGCGGCTACTGTTTCCTCATCGAATGGGGCAAGCGTGCGAAGATCGACAATTTCAATCGCTCCACCTGATCTGTTAATGCTATCGGTGGCGGCGGTACAGGCCTCCAAAACCATCGTGCCCCAGCAAATGATGGCGATACTGGCGGGGCCATCACCGATACGAAGACGACGGGCCTTTACCAAAGGCAACGTGTAATAACCATCCGGCACATTCCAATATTCTGCCATTGCTGCAATAATATTGCCGTTACTATCTTTTGGGGGTTCAGAGCGATAGAGCCGTCCACGTTCCAGGAAAGCAACTGGTGACTGTGAACGCGCTGCTTCGAGCAAAAGGCCTTTGGCATCAAAAGGCGTGGCTGGGCAGATAGTGATCATACCAGGTATTGACGTAAACCATTGTTCTCCAGCATTGGAGTGACCGTAGGCGCCACCACCAGCGGTACTGCTTGAGATCGGACCTCCACCCCCACTACCGGATTTGGTACGCAGTAACAGCGGAACAGACCAATCCCCATAGTTCTGGTATAACACACGTGCAGCCAAACGTATCGTTTGAGCTGCTGATTGGTGGTAGTCAACGAATTGAATTTCAGCGCAGCGTGCTTTGCCATCGATCATACCGGAGCCTGCGGCAATGCCGACGATGAGTTGTTTGTTGAGTGGGCTATTGATAGCGCGACCCGGAAAATTGGTGACGAGCGTAGCAGTTGCGCCAAAGACGCCGCCTTTCGGGCTACCAACGTCTTGTCCATAGACAAAGAATCCGGGATCGCGTTGCGCCAATTCTGTCAGAGCTTCGTTAATGGCGCCCAACATTGTTGTCTGTCGTTTTGCCCCGGTGGGGATATTTTCTTGCCATTGTGGGATGTGAAGGACATGATGTAACACCCGTTCTGCCGTGGGTTCTGGCTCCTGAAGAACCTGATTTTCGGCACGTTCCAGTTCTGCGCGAGCCTCTTTGCGCATACGCTCAATATCAGCTTCCTGAAGAAATCCTTGAGCGACGAGCCAGCGGCCAAAATTTTTGACGGGGTCTTTCGTAGCGGTGGTTAGCTCGATCTCTTCTTTGGTGCGGTAAGTTTTGATGTCGGTGCTACTGGAGTGTGGATCAAGTAAACCCATACGCAGGTGCATCAATACAGGGCCCTGTCCTGAGCGAATATGGCTGACAAAACGGCATGTGGCTTCATACGTTGCCACAGCATTCGAGCCATCAATCTCTTCGGCATAAATACCCCCTCCTCTGGCCCATGCAACAAGATTTCCACCCCATTGAATGGTAGAAGGGGCAGTAATTGCCCAACCGTTATCCTCGACAATAATCAGTATCGGTAATTGGTAGATGGCAGCCTGGCGAAAAAGGACATTAAAGTCGTTTGTAGCTGCTCCTCCGTCACCCACAGTGAAAACAATCAGTTCGTTGCTCTGGTGTCGCTGCAAGGAGAAGGCGACGCCACCGGCAAAAGGAGCAAGAGCACCCACCTCGCTGAACGTAGGGAGAATGCGGTAGCGTTTGCTACTATAGTGTGACGGCATATTACGACCAGCGGCCATTGGTCCGGTGGTACGCGAATACGCTTCGCGCAATGGACCGTAAATATCGCTTGTACGTTGTAACCATGCGGCCAGGTCGCGATAATAGAGTGAGAGCCAGTCGTTTTCGTCGAGGGCTGCTATTACAGCCGCCATACTTTCATGTCCAGCGCATCCAATATAGAAAGGGAATTTGCCTTGTGTTTTACGAATTTTGAGGAGGTCGTTGGTTGATCGTGCCATTACCATAGTACGGTATAAAGCGATGTAATCGAGGGGATAAGCTGTGGAACTAGCTTCTGTCGCGCGAGTATTGATCGTCATGTTGTTCGTGCCTCCTAGGTCGCCATTGACATTATAGGCTTCTATTTCTATGCTTTTGCGAGTGTATTATAGAATCCTTGTTTATGAATTGCAACTTTGGCTTAGAAGCAGGATCGTTAATGGGAGTTATTGCCGATGTGCCAGTATGGGCATATAATAGCGGGAGTGATTGTCTGAAAAGGTATACCTGTCGATTGAAGGGTACTGGTGATAAGTTATTGGAGAGAAACCCTCCATCTCTGTCTTCCTCATTTGTGCGCGATTTGTATACCCGTATGCTCCTAACACGGATAGTAGATAACTGCACGTGTCATTTGAAGCAATACGGTCAGAATTACATTGTTCCAACCTGTCGTGGTCGCGAAGCGGCACAGGTAGGCAGCGCTCTATGTGTTGAGATAGGTACGGATTTTACTCTGCCCTACTATCGTGACCTTGGAGTTGTCCTGACTATAGGCATGACACCTTATGAAGTTTTACGGGCATATATTCAGTATGAACAGGCTGCCACGAGACAAGTAGGCGAGAAACAACCATTAATGCCGTATTGGGGCTACTCTAAACATAATATGGTAGCAGGGCCAGTTCCTATCTCGACCCAAATACTACACGCCGCCGGCATCGCATTTGCCTGTAAATTACGTAAAGGGACCGCGGTAACAGTAGCATACTGTGGTGACGGGGCTAGTGCAGAGCCAGATTTTCTGGAAGGGATCACCTTTGCTGCATGCCACAAACTGCCAGCGGTATTCATCTATGAACAAGATGGTGCATACGCATCTTTACAAGCTTTGCTCTTGCCAGCCGGCCTCGAATATCAGGCAATAGATGGAGCGGATGTTATCGCAGTGTATACCGCAATGCAAGCGGCAATGCAACGCGCACGTGAAGGGTATGGCCCGGTACTTTTAGAACTGAAAGTTCACTTCCATGTATCTGAAAAATTATCCGAAGATGAAGATTCTCAGGAAGATCCACTGTACAACTGCCAGAGATATATGAAGCAGAGGGACATGTGGGATGATGAATGGGCTGCTCAACTTAATACACGTTTAAACGAAGACGTTAAGCGGGCGATGCAAGATGCTTTACAAGAACAAGCAAAGAATGAGCGAGAGGAATGATATGCAACAATCTTTGTTGAACAGTATCCTTTATGGCGCTGACTATAACCCTGAACAGTGGCGTGAAGAGGTCTGGCTCGAGGATATGCGCTTGATGAAATTGGCACATATCAACATGGTCTCAATTAATATATTTTCGTGGGCCACACTCGAGCCTCACCCGGGCATTTATCACTTCGACAAATTGGATCGTATCATGGATACATTGGCTGGACACGGGATTGCTGCTGACCTGGCAACGGCCACTGCTTCGCCTCCTACCTGGATGAGTCGACTTTATCCCAACATGTTACCGGTGACGCGCGGCGGGACGCGTCTGAGTCATGGATCGCGCCAGCACTATTGCCCTAATAGCAGTGATTATCGTCGCAAGTCTGTTGAGTTGGTGCAGCGACTGGCGGAGCGGTATCGCACACATCCGGCATTGAAAATGTGGCATGTGAACAATGAATTCGGCTGTGAGACACGGAGTTGTTATTGTGATGCTTGTGCTGCCGCTTTCCGGGTCTGGCTGCAGGCTCGTTACCAGTCGTTGGAGAGCTTGAACTTTGCCTGGGGAACGGACTTCTGGAGCCAGCGCTACTATGGTTGGGAAGATATCTTGCCACCTAGAATTTCGCCCGCGCAGAACAATCCCGGGCAGTGTCTAGATTATCAGCGCTTCATGTCGGATTCATTACTCGCCTGTTTTCTAAGCGAGGCTGATATTTTACGAGAGTTGGCACCTGCTGTTCCTATCACTACTAATTTGATGGTTGCCTTTAAGCCTGCAGATTATTTCTCCTGGGCGCCTCACCTGGATATAATCTCCTTTGATAACTATCCCGCTATTTCGACTCCCCCCTGGGAGACAGCACTTACTCATGACCTGATGCGATCACTCAAGGGAGGGCAACCACACCTGGTGATGGAGCAAACACCCAGTCAATTGAATTGGATGCCGCAGAATCCTCATAAGCGTCCTGGGGATATTCGTTTGCAAAGCCACCAGGCAGTGGCGCATGGCGCGGATGGAGTGCTGTATTTTCAGTGGCGTCAATCTGAAGCAGGAGCGGAAAAGTTTCATAGTGCCATTGTGTCGCATGATGGTAGTGAGCAAAGTCGCATCTTTCAACAGGCCGCACACATTGGCGCTGAGCTTCAGCGGCTCTCACCTGAAGTCATGGCATCGCGTATTTCTGCCCAGGTAGCAATCCTGATGGATTGGCAAAACTGGTGGGATGTCGAGTATTTGCCAGGACCTAGTGATCGTTTGTGTTATTGGGAGCAGATAAAAAACTATTACCATGCTTTGTATGATCTCAATGTTGCCATCGATGTTATTTCCCCTGATAGTGACCTGAGCCAGTATCGCCTTGTTGTGGCTCCACTGTTGCATATGCTTCGTCCTGGGGTCGCACAGAACCTGGAGTTATTCGTCGCGCACGGGGGGATATTCCTGACGACGTTTTTTAGCGGCATCGTGGATGAAAACGATCACGTCTTCCTGGGAGGTTATCCTGGTCCTTTACGCAAATTGCTGGGCATACATGTTGAAGAATTTGATCCTCTGACGGAGGATATGACTAACCAGGTGGTGGTCAAAGAGGGTAGTATGAGGGGTACATATGACTGTTCACTCTGGGGTGAGTTGATACATCTCGAGGGAGCATCTGCCCTCGGTGTGTTTGCCAGTGATTATTACGCGAATGAACCTGCGCTTACTGTTAATCTGTTTGGAGAGGGAAAAGCCTATTACCTGGCGACACAAGGCAGCGATGCACTGCTTGCAGCTCTGATGGCTTTATTATGCCAGGAAGCAAACGTTTCGCCCCTTTTGTCGGTACCCAAGGGCGTGGAAGTAACTCGACGTGTGCGTGCAGATGGGCAAAGTGTCTATTTCTTGCTCAATCATTGTGAGATACCACAAAAAGTAGCATTGCCTGCGGGTTCGTGTATCTCATTGCTGGACGGAAGAGAGTTGAAGGGCGATTTTGAGATAGCGGCGCGTGATGTTGTGGTAGTTTTGACATAGTAGTTTTATCCGATGTGCGAGTTTAGTTACCATGATTGTTACCTGCGGCGGTGAGTTCTCTCCTTAACACATTTTGATGGTAGACAGGAAGATCGAAAAGGCTCACTTCTCTTTCTGACTATGCTCGCTTTTTGTATCACTTGTATCACTTGTATCACTTGTA
>JBGQJX010000019.1:0-20401 GCA_041499255.1 Ktedonobacteraceae bacterium
CCAGGCAAAAAGAGGGTTGAGCACCGAACACCAGAGAAGCATATGGGCGAGGGCGTAAGTTTGGGAATTCCATGGTTCTCCGTCATCTTCCGTGCTAAGCTGCGCTATTCGTAGAAGCAATCTTGTAAGCATCGGCGATGAAATCGGATTTAGCCCCATCTGATTGCCTAACTCCCTGCCTAAAGTGGCTGCTTTTATCCTCCAACCACGTCCCAATCCATTTTTCCCCTGACCCATCGTTGCTCGGTATGTGGGATATGGGTTTTGCGTTGGTCGTGAGACGGAAACCGGAGCACTCCCTTGCGCGGAGAGAGCGAGCGCTTCCTGCATCTCGTCATGTTTGCGCATGGCTTTGGCTTCCCATTCGCTGACACGACTTCCCATGAACTGGGGACAGTAGGCTTCCCCGACGTAGCTCCCCTCGACGAAAAGGTAGAGCACGCCCACGTCCCGCCTGTCGTAATACACCTCAAACTCGCGGCCTTGGAGCCGACTGAGGAGGCCGGGGCAGACGTACCAGCGCCCCTGAAAAGAGAGCCTGCTCCCGTCGGAGACGTGATACCCATGACCGGGAGTCTTGCGATTGATGGCCTTCATCAGCAGGAGTTTGAGATCATCGGGCGATCCCAGATAGCGTGGTACCCCGCTCTGTGCCACCGCCTGTTCCCACAGCACGGTGCGACGCTGCCGTCGAAGCTCGTCCCAGGCTTGCTGATAATCATCGACGACGGCCTGAATGAAACAACGCTCTAGCTCTTCCAGCGTCATGCCTCCCGCTTCTGCAGCAGTGTTCGCGTCATTGACGCCGTAGCTCGTGTTGGGCAGGCGGCGTTCAAAGCGCTGAGAGGATGGCTGCTGTTTTGACGCACACGAGCACGGCTGCATGAACCCGCTTGGTCACCGCAATCCCATCGGGAGTCACTACGTACAGTTCGAGCGAGTGCTCATCAACCTGGGTGAGCAGGGCTGGAGACGGGATGGAGAGCGCGAACGATTGGGGTGATTCTCGCACGCGAGGAAGCGATTTGGCCCGTTCGCGCACCGCCACCAGTTCAGGCTCACTCTTCAGGCGATGCACCTCTCTGCGCACTTGGTCGTAGGAGGGAAGTTTGATCGTTTCCCCGGTTTCCGCAGACAAGCGTGCCGCCACCTGTCGCATCTCGGTATGCTCATGGATCGCGGTCATCGTCAGGCGCGTGGGGAGCAGATAGAGCCGACGGATACACTCCTGGAAGGCCGGGTGCATGGTCGTCTTTCGAGCATAGCTCCCACCAGGCACGCAGGCAATCTGGCCCAACTCACGAGTTCGCCTCACTAAACGCCCCAGGGTGAACCTGCTCACTCTTCCCCTTAATTACCACCGAGATAGGGTCAAGGCTGGCATTAATGATGTCTGCTAATTTTTTGCTGGCTGGTAGCAGAGCAGAATGACTCCCAAGCTGAACGTTTTGGTTTTGACAAGCTTCAGTTTCGTAGTATGCATCCCTTTGAAGAGACGATATATTTGGGCATGCTGTTTAGCTTGCTCGCAGGTCCCATGTCATCATTCTTCATTTATTTCTCTATTTCTTTTCCTTCATTTCCCAGCGGCTGATAACAAAGCAACACATTTCCGTTTTTAAACACCCTTGTGTTGAGAAGCTTGAGGTTAAGTTTGTTCTTAATGTCCCTGAATAACGGTTTTCCATTTCCCAAGATGAGAGGATTGACAATCAGCCTATATTCATCAATAAGACCGAGGTTTGTAAATTGCTGCACAATGGTGCCGCTGCCGAATATGGCGATGTCCCCGCCTTCTTGTTCTTTCATTTTGATGATTTCTTCCGGCTTTATTTCATGAAAGACTGTAACATTCTTCCAGAGCGGCCCATCTTCTACTTCTTTGAGCGTTTCTGAAAAAACTATTTTTGGAATATTGTTCATTATCCCGGCCACAACCGGCTCACTCTTGACCCCATCCGGTGTGGGCCAGTAACTCGCCATCAACTCGTACGTCGTCTGGCCGAAGATAAGCGCGCCTAATGATTTCAACTGCTCTACGGAATGCGTGCCCATCTCATCATCATAATTGTGCCAATCTATTTCTCCCTTTGTACCCGCAAAGAGACCGTCGACCGATACCAGATTAAACATTACTATTTTTCTCATATGTTTTGCTCCTTTATGATTTCATCACACGGAATCTAAGGCTCGTCATGCCGGTTGTTGAGACCGCTTCGGTTCTTTCTAGCTCAATTGCTTCGGCACCTAAATGGTCAAACAATCGAATGCCCTTACCGAGCAGTATGGGTGCCAGGTGGATAACAATCTCGTCGGCAAGACGTGCTTCGAAACATTGCTGATCGAGGCGCTTAAGCGCCATCGAACAAGCGTTCTCATGCTTGTCACTTGATCATTATAACATGCTGAAATGAAAAAACTTCTCGTATCTTACTCTTCTCCAGGGCTTTTTGGTTTACCCGAAAAGCTCCAAGGTACAGTTACCTATACCGTAAAAGCAGGTTTATTAAATGGTCATACCGCTGCTACTATTCTTGGAGCAAGAGCAAAATAGTTTCTTATTTTTAACACGCACTTTTCCGGTTAGCCGATAATTCATAACCCCTTCTTTGCCCCGCAAAAAGAAAAACAAAGAGAAACAAAATCATCCAGGAGCCCAAATGACTACCAGCTACTGCATCAACACCACCAACCAACATCAACATAAGCTCCGCAATTCCAAAAAAATAGCGCGCAACATGCGCGCTATCTACCCCAAAATACCGCGCACACCTGAAACAGTTGAAACAGTGAAACACCTGAAACACTTGAAACAGCAGAGGCTGTGAATTATCCTTGCGGCCGCCAGAAATTCGCATAGCATGATCCGCAACAGAAGCATTTTCTCGATAATTCACAGACCCTGACATAAAGTCCACCCACTCTAGCCAGAATAACCCAATTATGATATGCTTGACAAACAATATTGATACTAGGACATACTGCATCAGACCTATTAAAAAACAGCAAATAACTATCTGAAAGACAGTGATCGAACATAGACCTATAGAGCAGGCATAGTGGGAAACGAAGAACAACTACCACCCCAGCCACAACAAGAACAGAGACAAGAAAAGCAACAGGGCTACTATGGCTGGCAATACGAGCAGGAACCTCCAAACACAATGGCGCAGCAACCACCGGTTGCGCCACAATCTTCGATGTATCCTCCTCTCCAGCCACCGCCACAACAACCCTCCCCACCGTACCCACAACAGCCACCGGGAGGAGGAACACTCCAGCCACTGCCTCCACGCTATCAGGAGCCGATAGCTGATATGGGAAGTTCGCTCGGTCTTGGCCAGGGCATGGAATATCAATATTACCAAACGCCTCAACCCTCTCAACCCCTTCCCGTGCTGCGCCAGGCGCGCCTGCAACAGTTGCGCGAGGAGCGCATGCGCCGGCAACAACAGCGCATGAAACCAGACCTGACCAGTATTCTTCCATCCTGGATTAAGAATCGTTCACCAGAGGCCAGGCCACCTTTCCCTGCCACTCCCGCACAAATGTCGCCATCCTGGAGAGCAGGCGCCGCGCCATCAATGCGCCAGGGCGCGCCAGACGCACCATCTATGCAGTCTTCACCAGCATTGGTGCCTCCTTTGGGGGCATCGCCTATACTCCCGTCAGATTCTCTACCCCATGTCGCGCAAAGTAAACCTTCAGGTCTATTCATCAACCCGGCTGGTTCTCTGCAACCTGCATCGGAAGCCTCACAAGACACCGGCATGATCCAAAGAGTGAATATCCGTAGAGCCACCTTTATCTTGACTGGCGCCTTTGTCGTCAGCCGCGTATTCGGCCTGGTGCGCACATTCCTCTTCGCGTTCGTCTTTGGAGCAGGAGCTACCTCCGATGCCTATCTACAGGCATTTTACATTCCCGATTTTATCTTCAATGTAGTAGCAGGCGGGGCGCTCGCCTCAGCATTTATTCCGGTCTTTACCAAATACATGGCTGGTGATAAAGATGAAAAGTCTGCCTGGCACATCTCTAGCGCGGCGCTCAACCTTGCCATCGCTATTATGATCGTTCTGGCACTGCTCGCTATTATTTTCGCCGGACAAATTATACCGCTCTATAATCCCAAACCTCTCGCTGACAGCCCGCAGGTTTATGCGGCACATATCAGCCTGATTACCATGCTGGCACGAATCATGCTCTTGCAAGCCGTTGTGCTTGGCGGCGGTGTCATCGTCACCTCCATCTTAAATGCGCGGCAAAATTTTCTGCTGCCTGCCATTGGCACTGTCCTCTATAATGTAGGCATTATCATTGGCCTTCTGCCCGGCGTTTACCTGGCATTTCGCGGACAGCGTAACGATTTGTTTGCTGTGTACGCGGCAACCTGGGGTGTCGTCTTAGGCGCTATCCTACAAGTAGCCATCCAGATCCCTGGTCTAGTCAAAGTTGGCATGCGCTACACCTTCTCCTTTGACTGGCGTCATCCCGGCGTCATTCAAATTGGCCGTATGATGGTACCGCGCATCATCAACGCTGCGATGCTCTACTTTTCCATTTTTGTTGACCGCTATCTTATCACTTATCTTGGCGTCTTCCTTGCTGCCGACCTGGTCAATGGACTGGTGACCCAGTACTACCAGGCGCTGCAAATATTGCTGCTGCCCCTCGGTGTTTTTGGTATGGCCGTCTCGACCGCGGCCTTCCCAACACTGGCGGAGAATGTCGCAAAGGGGCGCATGGACCGCCTGCGCAGCATCATTCAAGAGACACTGCGCAGCATCCTATTTCTGTCAATACCCTCAAGTATTGGCCTGATTGTCCTGGGCCTGCCAATCGTCCAAGTACTCCTCGAACATGGCGCCTACAACCTGCAGAGCGCCATCTTCACCACGTTCCCTCTCGCGGGCTTCGCGGTTGGACTGGTAGGTCTCTCCTCGGTCGAAATACTGACACGCTCATTCTACGCCCTTCGAGACAGTATCACACCCGTTATTGTGAGCGTGCTCCAGTTTATCTTTAAGATTGCTTTGAGCCTGATTCTCATTAATATGGCGATCTGGGGACCGCAGTGGGGAACGTTTGCCCTGGCATTTTCCACCTCCATTGCCGGCACGCTCGAAGCGATTGTGCTCCTCTGGCTCCTGAATGAACGTATCGGATACCTGCAACTGCGCGCCCTTGTCAACTATGCGCTTCGCATCATATTCGCGGCTCTGATTATGGGCGCAGGCATATTCGTTATTCGCTTTGTCCTCGATCTTGTTCTAGTCACAACTCGCGACCATCAAGCGCTAGGCATTGGCGGCTCCCTGTTAGCTCTGATAAAACTGGCCATCGAATTGTTTGTGGGTCTCTTTATTTACATCAGGGTAACGCGTCGTCTTGGCATTGAAGAGCTAGGGCCGGTAAAGCGCGTACTTGATCGTCTTAAATTATCCTGGATTTGAAAACTATGAAACATATTCGCCTCTCTATTATCGGTTTTGGCGTCGTCGGCCAGGGTCTGGCCGGTTTGCTCGCCACAAAGCAAGACTTGCTCAGTCATGATTTTGGCCTGGAGGTGACGCTTATCAGCGTCGCTAACGCTCGCCATGGGTTCATTTACCGCGAGGATGGACTGGATATCCCCACGCTCCTGGACCTGGCAGCAGCACGTCGCCCTCTCACAGAACACCCTGGCACACAACGGTGGGCAAATCCATTGGAAGGGCTACAAGCCACAGGTGGGGATATGCTAGCCGAGGCAACCGGCACCAACCTGCGTGATGCAGAGCCAGGCATGAGCCACATTCGCGCAGCGCTATCTCAGGGTATGCATGTCATCACCGCCAATAAAGGACCTGGCGCACTTGCGGCCCAGAAACTCTTCGCTCTCGCCTGGCGCCACGGAGTTCAGTTGCGTATGGAGTCAACTGTGATGGCCGGCACTCCCGTGCTGAGTACCATTCGCGAGGGTATGGCCGGTGCCCGCGTCTCAGCTATTCGTGGCATTCTCAATGGCACAACCAATTACATCCTTAGCGCGATGTCCACCGGGCGTGATTATCGCGAAGTTCTGGCCGAGGCCCAGGCTCTCGGTTACGCAGAAGCTGATCCCACTGCTGATGTTGAAGGCTACGACGCGCTGGCAAAAGTACTCATTC
Organism: Ktedonobacteraceae bacterium; assembly: GCA_041499255.1. Taxonomy (GTDB): domain Bacteria; phylum Chloroflexota; class Ktedonobacteria; order Ktedonobacterales; family Ktedonobacteraceae; genus UBA11361. Next base: position 6,150 of record JBGQJX010000019.1, read on the forward strand.
TGGCCTCACTGGTATTTGGTCGCTCACTCACTCCTGCTGACGTCTACCGCCAGGGCATTACCGCTATTACCCGGGAACAGGTGCAAAGCGCAATCGAGAACGAGAGGCGTATCAAGCTCATCGCTTCTATAGTCTCGCATCCTGATGAGTATACCTTAGAAGCGAAAGTGGCCCCGATTGAGTTACCTCTCAGCGATCCACTATCTCGCGTAGACGGCGTAATGAATGCCATTACCATTCACAGTGACACGCTATCAGAAGTTACGGTGATCGGCCCCGGTGCTGGGAAGTTACAAACAGGACAGGGATTGTTGGCGGACTTGCTGGCCATTGCCCGTATACCATAACAGAAACAGGCTGTCATTGAGCTACTTGCAAGCTCTATATGCTGCTATGCGTCTTAAATTTGGGCGCGTCTCGCATCCCAGGAACCCTGAATACCAGGCGCACACTCCCGCATTGGACAATATCACCATGCTGCAATAGCTCAGGCTTAAGTGGAACAAGCGTTAACTCACCCAGGCGAGTTTTGTTACGGCTCTTGAGATCCTCGATATAGAAGAAAGTCTCCTCGTAACGGATTCGCACATGCTGGCGAGAAACTGTCATTCTCTGATCAACAGCCGTGAGGTCGACATCAGGGCTTAAGCCGCGCTTCGGATCCATCCTGCCAACGATGACGTTTTTCTTGGTGATGGCGAAACGCTTCACCTCCACTCCATCCTTCTCAAAGCATAGGTACGCGTAAGCATCTGCCGTTTCTGGCAACGTCTTTGCCGCATCATCCAGTACCGGCGCAACAGCAGATGAACCCGCAATGAGCGTTGCGCTCAATGCAATATCATCCTCAAATGATCGCATTTCGCCCGTCATTCCAACAGTGGGCGTTGCGTTTCCCGCGTTGGGACCAGTTGGCAATTCACCCGCGGCGCGCCTTTCCCCTGCAGTGGAGCGCCGAGGAAGATGGATAGATTCCAACGCGGCCAGCAAAACAGCCCCGTTGGCAAAACGCGTTGCAGGATTCTTTGCCAGCGCACAGTCCACCAGGTTTTGTATAGACTCTGGCGTATCATGCTTATACTGCGCCATGCGTGGTATAGCGCCAGTGCTTTGCATTATACCTGTCTCGGCAGGGTTTTTCCCGACAAATGGCAGACGGCCGGTCACCATCTCAAAAAGCAGCAGTCCCAGCTGGTAGACGTCGCCCCACGGTCCCACCGCGCCTCCCCCGCCGATATATTCGGGCGGAGAATAACGTGGATCAAGAAACCCGATATCCTCAACTCGCTGACTACTCACATAACCGAGCCCATTAAGCATAGAACGTAACCCGACATCATCGAGCTGCACGCGATCTGTCACTACTACAGTGTCCACGGTGATCAGTTGTGGGCGCAGGTCCATGCCCGCTATCCCATGCTCATGCAACACCTTCAGCCCCTGTGCCATCTGCCGTAAGAGGTCAAGAGCGCGCGCGACAGTAATATTCTCGCTATCCAGCACATGGCGCAGCGTTATTCCACGGGGGGGATCAGTAGCAATATAGACACGATTTCCTTCAATACCCCAGTCATACACGCCAATTACGTGCGGAGAGTGAATAGAGCGGCGTTTCTCCAAAGGTTGCAACAGTTGTTGCACTGCCTGGACATCCAGCGTTGGGGAGAACTCTATCACTTGCAGTCCAACCACGTCGTTGGTATTGCGGTTGTACGCGGTAGACGTCGTAAGCATTCCACCAGAGGTAATCACTTGCCCCAGGCGGTAGACACCACCAATCAGTCGGGACGACTTCCGTATCTCTTCTCCCATTGTCCGGATCCCCATATCTCAAAAAAAGGGCAGCAGTTAATTATACAACTGCTGCCTTACATAATCTTTAATAGCCTGCCAGTTGTCGTTCGCTGGTTGCAGGATATACTGGCCATCCGGGGAGGTTGAGTCAGCCAGCACGTTTTGATTGCTCAGCCCGACACGATGGGAGCTGTTCAAATCCATTTTCAGCGCAAACTGTGCCAGGTCAGCCAGCGATAAATTGGTATAGATGGTGTGTTGCAGCGCGGTGAGCGCGTTGAAGAGACTCGGCCACGTAGACATCTGCTTGACTTTTGTCAAAGCTGCTTTCATCATGATCTGCTGTCGTGCGGAACGAGCAAAGTCCGAACCCTCCGCGGGGTTGTCCAGGACATAGCGGGCGCGGGCATAGCGTATCGCCGTTTCACCGTCCATATGATGCATCCCTTTGGTGAAATGCACCGTAACCCAATTTGGATTGATGCTGGGATCATCATTTGCTGGATATTTCGCGGTAAATGAATCAGGCACGTAGACATCGATGCCACCTATAGCATTGATAAAATCGCGAAATCCCTGGAAATTAATAGTCAGCCAATATTTCACATCCAGGCCAGTCACCAGCGAGACCTTAGCCGCCGCGGCGTCGCCACCTGCCGCCGGGTCGGCGTTATTTTTCGAACCAAACTCATATGTTGCGTTGATCTTTTGGTACTGTCCAGAGCCAGCGGGTATCTGCACCCATAAATCACGTGGTACAGAGACAAGCGTAGTATGATGACTTTGCGGCATCAGGCTCATCACCACCATCGAATCGGTAAGGTACGCCCCATTATGACCCCCACCTCCATAGCCCATCACCAGCAGATTAACGCGATCACTGCCTCCCATGTAGCCTGTCTGGCTGCTCAACGGCGACTGCGTAGAAATTGCAGATCCAAAAGCCAGCACTCGCTGCGCCGTCGTAAAGGTGAATGCGCCGATAATACAGACAAGCAGCAGGACGATGAGCGATGTTACGAGGCATCCTCTGCGGCGTCTCCGGGGACGTTTTAGCGGCGCGCCAGAGGGCATCTGTCCCGGTTGCTGATAAGGATAGCGTGGAGCAGCAGGACTTTGAGGATATGGTGCAGCGCTATACTGCCCTCCAGGCGGCATTTGTTGACCAGGTTGAGAGTTGGGGTATGAGGAATACTGCTGGGCATTGCCGTTCCTAACAGGCACATTCCCCGGCACGATATTCTGCACGGGGAAGGACGGCAGCGGTCGTTGCGGTTGATACGCGTTCGCTTTGTCTACATTTTGCGAGGGAGGTGGATATTGATAGGGTTTACGTTCAGATCGTTGCGAGGCATCTTGAAAACTTCCAAGAATCAATTTGTCACCCTGCTGACCTCCATTTGGAGACGAGGGCGGCCAGGCTGGTTCCGTCGGATCATCTTGATTATTATATGGTTCGTTTCGCATCATGTATCCTTTTCCAGACCAGTAAAGTATAGAATAATTCATTAGCTAAACTCAAACTACAAAATACCCTACCACTCTCCCCCAAAAATGCAGCTACACCACAACATGCTTGCTCCTTCCTTCGAAAGAACGCAACATTGTTTGGCAAGCAGTATACATACCTATATTGTAATGACGATTTAGATCAGTTGAAGTTTCGCTCTTCTATGTTTTCCAGCCAGATGTGGCTGTGAGACCTTTACCATGCCGGGTGGCAACGATCTCACCCATAATAGCGAGGGCCATCTCTTCAGGTGAGGTAGCTCCAATGTTGAGGCCTATCGGTCCATGAATGCGAGCGAGCTGTTCATCCGTCAGCCCTTGCTTCTTGAGGCGCTCACCGCGTTCCTCACTGGTTTTTCGGCTGCCAATCGCGCCCACATATCCCACCTCGCGCGCTAACACTACTTTCAACGTTGGCTCATCGAATTTTGGATCATGCGTCAGCACTGCTACAGATGTGGAAGGATTCAGATCCATGCTTTCCAACACCTCGTCCGGCCATTCAACAATCAGTTCGTCGGCATGAGGGAAGCGTTCGCGCGTGGCAAAAGCCGCGCGAGCATCAACTACCACCACGCGGTAATTGAGGGTCTTGGCAAACGTAGTCAAGGGGATAGCAATGTGCCCTGCGCCCACAATAACAAGCGTTGGCGGCGGGGGAAAGCCTTCGATGAAAACATCATAGGATTGCGCGCTAGCAGGACCTTCGACGGTATACGTATGGGTCCCTGCCTCTCCATGCCAGATAGCATGATCAGCGTCTTCAATGACACGGGCATCAAGCTCCGCATTTCCCAACGTCCCATCAGTCCTCTTATCCCCAAAGACAAGGAGCTTAGCGCCGACATGCTCCTTGCCGCGCACCACAGTTGCCAATGCAACCCCTTTTTCCTGGTTCAGCCGGTCTCTCAGCTCTTCGTACAATTTACTCATCAGGACGTTCTCTTTACCTATAATATGTTAAACTTCGTCATTGCACCCCTACATTCCACGCCGAAGGATGATAACTCATTACCAATCCAACCGCTCGACGAAAACGTGAATGGTGCCGCCACAGGCCAGGCCTATCTGCTCAATATTCTCTTCTTCAGTAATACCAAACTCAAGCAGTTGTGGCTTCCCATTCTCAATAACTTCCATCGCGGCCTCGACAACCGCCGGCTCGACACAACCACCACTCACAGAGCCAGCCAGCTCCCCACTTTCACTGACAACCAGTTTCGCCCCAGGTCTTCGAGGAGCAGAACCGGCCATAGAAACAACAGTGGCAACAGCCACGCGTTCACCTCGCGCGCGCCACCGCTCAATATCATTCAGCACATCTCGCATAGGAAACCTCCTATAAGTCTAGCAAAAGCGTTACTCACCAGTAGTGGCATCTAGATAGCACTCGTCTTCGTCCACCCGTCAATAGCCTTTCGTTGTGCAGCAGCGCTGCGCATTGGGCGGCTGTCATCGATACTCTGCAAGAGTTTACCCAGATCGATTAAGCTATCCAGGTTATGGGCAGGTAAAAAATTGTCAATGTACGGCAAAGCCGTCTTCATACCAATGGTTAAGGGGCGATAATCAGGAGAACCAAGCAGCGGATTGAGCCAGATCAACCGGTGACAACTATGTTGCAAGCGATCCATCTCGACCTGCAGTACACTGGCCTCACCGCGATCCCATCCATCGCTGATCACCAGTACCACAGCACCCCGCCCGAGTACACGCCTGGCCCAATGATGGTTAAAGTAATGCAACGCATCGCCAATACGTGTCCCTCCTGACCAGTCCTGGACTGACTTTGAGACATCGCGCACCGCATCATCGACATCGCGCTTTTTCAATTGTCGTGTAATGCGGGTGAGGCGCGTCCCAAAAACAAATGCCTCGACGTTCATCAAGCCATTGGAAATGGTATGAATGAAATGCAACAACAGCCGCGAGTAGAGGCTCATTGAGCCACTGATATCGCAGATGATCACCACTGGACGTGGCTTCATCTTGGTTTCACGCCAGGTCAGCTCAAGGATCTCTGCCCCGTATTTGAGGTTACGACGGACGATACGACGCATATCAGGATATGAACCCTTACGCGATGGGGCCTTGCGATGCGTCGGTCGCATCCCCAGGTGCCAGCGCATCTCAGCCATCAGCTTTTTGGCTTCCTGCACCTCTTCCCAGGTAAAAGATTCAAAATCCTTTCTCCTCAGCATCTCAATAGCGCTATAGGCCGTCCCCTGTGGATTCGCGTCATCCTCGTCATCCTCTTTGTCAATTTGCTCATTCGCACGACGGGGCCGTTCACTCTGGCGCATCTCAGCCCGCAAATCCTTGCGCTGCTGCTCGTTCGCATTCATGTGCTCGGCTAATCTCTTGCGCTCTGACGGCGGAAGACGCATCTGTCGTTCGTCGCGCTTCGCCGCGCCCTTTGGATTATCAGCCTTTTTATCTTGACTATCCCGCATATACCAGAAGTAGAGAAACAACTGGTCAAAGATTGTCTCCTGCTCATGATGGGCCAGCAGAGAACTTTTGAGCGTGTGATAAAAGTCCTCCTTGTTGGTAATATCGATGTAGTTCAGTGTCTCGGAGAGATCAAGTATCTTCCGCGGCCCTACATCAATGCCCGATTCCCAGAGGATATGGCCAAATTCAGTTAAGCGGTAAAGCAGGCGCTCGCCGCGCTCAAGTTCAATCTCGCTCAACGGATGAGTGGCAAAGTAATGACCATTCTCCTGTAGCATCTCGCTCATAACTAGGAGACTCCCCGCGCCTTCTGCAACATTTTGTACATGTCGTTTCCACCAACTTTCAACACATCATCTTGATACTTGAGCAGTGCTCCCAGTGTATCGCGAACAGGGCCTTCGACCAGCTCCAGTTGATTGAGCGCCAGCAATGAGCTAATCCAATCCAGCGTCTCCGCCACACCAGGAGCTTTGTACAGATCGACGCTGCGCAACTCGCGCACGAAGGCGCAGACCTGTTTGGCCAGTTTTTCGGGCACGCCAGGCATACGAGCCAGGACGATAGAGTACTCTTTCTCTAAAGTTGGAAAATCAATCCAATAGTAGAGGCATCTCCTGCGTAAAGCATCGTGAATCTCGCGGGTGCGGTTTGAAGTGATGATCACCACCGGCGGCTCTTTGGCTTTGACTGTTCCAATTTCTGGGATCGTGATCTGAAAATCAGAAAGTAGTTCGAGCAGGTACGCCTCGAACTCTTCATCGCTACGATCCAGTTCGTCAATCAACAGTACGGGAGATTTGGCGTTGGCTGCATCGATAGCCTGGAGCAAAGGACGTTTCATCAGGAATTCTGGGCCAAAGATCTCTTTGAGTTCTTCCTGGCGATTAATCCCTCCCGCTTCCATCAGGCGTATGTGCAACATCTGACGTGTATAGTTCCACTCGTATACCGCCGTACTGATATCGATACCTTCATAACATTGCAGACGTATCAGTTTCGTATCGAGCATCGCGGCAAGCACTTTAGCTACTTCCGTCTTACCAACACCGGGTTCGCCCTCCAACAAGAGTGGCTTGCGTCTTTTGAGAGCCAGGAACACCGCCGTGGCCAGGCTGCGATTGGCGATATAACTCTGGGCAAACATAGCCCTCTGTACATCTTCAATAGTCTCGTAGTTGGATAATGGTTGTTCCTGCTCCAAATGGGCCTCCAAAAATGAATTTGTGCTTTCCAGCACAAGGAAAATTAGTACATGTGTATATTCTATGCTATATTTAGGGAAATTAGCAACATCTAAATTACGATCGTGCCATCTTTTAAAAACAGCACACCATCAATCCACACTTCCCCCCTCTGGCGCAAATCACAGACCATATCCCAGTGCAGAGCAGATTCATTCACCCCACCCGTTTCAGGATAACTCGCGCCCAATGCAAGGTGTACTGTACCCCCCATCTTCTCATCGAAAAGCACATTTTTCGTGCTCCGATCAACGCGAGCATTATTGCCAAAAGCAAATTCGCCAAGAAAGCGAGCACCAGCATCTATCTCCAGTATATGCTCCAGGTACGCCTGGCCCTGGTGTGCGCTTGCCTCGACAACTTTTCCTTCGCGGAACACCAGGCGCACCCCCTCAATCGTGCGGCCATCGTGCGAAGCAGGAACATCGAACCGTATCACACCATCTGCGCTGTTTTCAACCGGCCCCGTAAAGAACTCCCCACTGGGGAAGTTGCGCTTCCCATCGCTATTGATAAACCTGCGGTTTTCAATAGAAAGTGTCAGATCAGTGCCATCGCCAATGATATGCGCCTCTTTGCGACCAACAAGCCAATCTACCAGGCGTTGCTGCCTCTCAGAGAGTTCTCTCCAGCTAGCAATAGGATCAGTGTCATTGAGGAAGCAGACGTTAAAGACAAATTCCTCAAAATCATGCAGGGACATTTCAGCATCCTGGGCATATGCGCTGGTGGGGTACAACGTCGATGACCAGCGAAACGCTCCAGCCTGCTCGCGTTTTCGCGTAACTTCGAAGATGCCTCGAAAAGCCGAGCGTCGTCGCGATACCTTCTCAGGCTTTACTCCGCTGAGAGCCTTTGTATTACTGCGCGATGCAATAAACAGCCGGGCATCACAATGCGCGGCCACCGCGGCCAGCACAGGCGATTTTTTGGCGAGTTGCGCATTATTGCCTTCACGTAAAAGAATCTCTTCCAGGCTTTCCAGCTCTATCAGAGCCAGCGGATGAGCGCCCACGCGCAGAATTTCACGATAAACAGCCTCCACCAGAGGAGTCGCCAGCGAAGTGGCATGAATCGCTACGGTTTCGCCTGCTTCAATGTACAAAGAATAATGCACAAGTGTGTGCGCCCAGCGCTCTATACGAATATCCTGCATAGTATAAATTGTCCTTTGCGTAAAAATAGCATGTAATATATACCCATATTAGCATACGCATCCAGGATACCCTGTAGCAGCAAAAACCAGCGAACCAGCAGGAAATGCTTGCAGGAAATGCTTGACAGAGTGCATATACTTGTCACAAAGAAGAAATAAAGCCGACCGCATGCCACTCAATAGAATATATCAAACCCTCATAAAACACCGTTTTCTATTGCTCATACTCTGTTGTGGCGTCGTATTTTTTACGACGTCCCTCATCTATGTACAATTTTCCTCCCCCCCCTCGGGCGATGAACCACATTACTTGATCATCAGTCAGACCCTGCTCAAATATCACTCTCTCAACGTCATGTTAGACTATAGCAACGGCGATTACCATGCCTTTTATCCATATGCTATTGATCCTCACCTTTCGTATGGCGCTCGCGGACAACTTATGCCCTTACACAGCGTTGGAGCGCCCATTCTATGGCTCCTGCCATTCTACTTGCTTGGCAGGCTGGGAGCTGTACTATTCATAACTTTGCTCTCAGTACTGATCATTCTGAATATCTATAAGTTACTGATCACCTTGAACATTGGCGCTACCTACGCTTTCGTTGTCAGCCTGGCATATGCCATCGCCTCGCCCGTCTATCTCTATTCCCACCTCACCTTTATAGAACCTGTGGGAGCGCTCATCTGCCTCTATGTCCTCAGAAAAATATTTCAAAAAGAACGGACGCTTATCGAAGTGGTAGCGAGTTCCATGCTGCTAGGCATCCTACCCTGGATACATATCCGTTTTGCCTTTTTTGAGCTGGTTTTGTTTTTCGCTTTGCTCTTTAGCATGTACGATCAGAACCGTTTCAAGCAGTTCAAATATTATGCCGCTCTTCTTTTACCAGTAACAATCCTCTTCATCGCCTATGAAGTATACACCTTCAGATTCTGGGGCACATTCAATCCAGCCGCCATCGAAATAAATGACATCCATAATCATAGCAGGCCCTTTGTCACAAACCCATTGCATGGCATCATTGGTGTTTTCCTGGATCAACAATACGGCTTTCTCATCAATTTTCCTATCTTTATCTTGCTTTTTCCGGGCTTATTTCTAGCGATAAAAAACCATTGTACTCGCTATAATCTCTTAATGCTCATCATATCTATTCCCTACGTGCTCCTCTTTACATCATTTAAAAACTGGACAGGCGGCTGGTCTCCTCCCGCGCGCTTAATCTTCGTACTGCTCCCGCTCTACTCTTTCTATCTGGCCTATGCGCTGGAGCAAATCAAGACGCTGTTTTCACGACTCCTCTTAGCCGCCGCAATGCTGTATGGCCTTGCATATAACCTGCTATCGCTTGCACCGTCTCTCAATAGCTTCAATGCTCCAACTGGGCATAACAGAACTATCATCCACCTCCAATTGTTCACCTATCGTTTAACAGATCTGTTCCCATCCATGTTTTTAGTCCACCAAACAAGCCTTTTCGTACTCTGGTTCATCATACTTGCAGGACTATCATGCTCGCTGTTACTCTCCAAATTATTGAAAAGACAGTGAGAAGCGGGTGAATAGTTAGGTCACTCACCCGCTTCTCACTATGCTTTGTCTCAAACGATCAGCTAGCGAACTATGCTCGCTCCACTGCCTTCAAGATTGCCCTGCGTGCCATGACGACCGCCATCTGGCCGCGATATGCTTTCGAGCCATGTATATCACCCAAAAGGTTGAGACCATCGCCAGCATTTGCCGCGGCAGCCGCCACAGCAGCCTCATCCAGTTTTCTCCCAACGAGGGCCGCTTCGACCTTGCTGGCACGGGTTGCTCTCACGGATGCCCCGGTTATGACAACACTGGCAGAAACACATATGCCAGTATGGTCCAGGGTAACTACTGCCGCGCAGCCCACGACCGCGTAATGAGAAGCTTTGTTTGCCAACTTCGTATATGCGCTGCCGGTGTGAGCAGCAGGAAGAACAAAGCGAATCTCCGTCACGATCTCATTTGGCTGAAGGGCTGTCTCGAACATCCCCGTAAAGAAACGATCAGCCTTAATGCTGCGCTTGCCCTTAGGCCCCTGCACAACAATATCGGCCTTGAGCGCTAACACAATGCCGGGCATATCCGCTGCGGGATCCGAGTGCGCTACACTACCGCCAATGGTACCACGGTTACGTACCTGCTGATCACCGATCATAGCGGTACCCTCCGGCAACAACGCGAAGTGCCGGCGAAGAAGATCAGAATGCTCGATTGTGGTGTAGGTCGTCATTGCGCCAACGACCACCTCTGCATCCTCCTGGTGAATATAGGAAAGTCCTCCGATCTTGCCAAGGTCAACCAGGTGTGCAGGTTGTGCCAGGCGAAGCTTCATTGTAGGAAGCAGGCTATGACCGCCCGCCAGCAACTTGGCGTCATCGCCATATTGCTGCAAAAGAGCAATAGCCTCGTCCACAGATTTCGCGACATGATAATCAAACGCTGCTGGAACAGACATTGTATGTTCTCCTTTTCACCCTACTACAGCTGGTGAATAATCTTCCACAGCTTCTCTGCCCTAAACGGCATATCAACATGCGCCACGTCCAACGCATCTGCAACCGCGCTGGCCACCGCCGGCGTAGAACCGATCGTGCCGGCCTCACCCACGCCTTTGACGCCTAACGGATTGACAGTGGTCAACGTGACGGTGCTATCAAGCTCGAAATGCGGCAGTTCCGAGGACAGCGGCATTGCATAATCCATCAGCGTGGCCGTCAGAAGCTGACCATCTTCCCCGTACTCAACGCCCTCAATCAGCGCCTGGCCAACTCCCTGGGCGATACCTCCATGAACCTGACCCTCTACTAACAAGGGATTGATCTGCCGTCCACAGTCATCAACTGCTACAAAGCGTTTAATCTCTGTCTCCCCGGTCTCTTTGTCTATCTCGACCACGCAGATATGCGTGCCAAAGGGGAAGACACAGGCTTCCGGCTCAAAGAAAACTGTCGTCTCCAGCCCAGGCTCGACACCCGGAGCCAGTGTATTGGAGAGATTCGCTGCAGCCGCCACGTCACCGAAGGAGACGGCCTTCTGTGGCGAACCCTTCACCGAGAATTTGCCATCTTCAAGCTCTACATCGGCAGGGCTTGCCTCTAACATATGTGCGGCAATCTGCTTCATCTTCTCTTTCAGTCTCTGGACAGCATTGAAGACGGCAGAACCTCCTACCGCTGTTGTACGGCTTCCGTAGGTGCCGCGTCCCTCAGGCGTTGAATCGGTGTCACCGTGCATAATCATGACGTTCTCAACCGGAACGGTGAATTCCTCGGCGACGATCTGGGCAAATGTCGTCTCTTCACCCTGGCCATGCGGGGACGAACCGGTATACACCATCACGGTACCGCTCTGCTCGACACGCACACGCGCACTCTCGTAGAGGCCAACCGGCGCGGACCCCTTGGGGCCAAAGCCGCAGATCTCAATATAAGAGGAGATGCCAATACCCATCAGCTTCCCCGCGGCTCGCTTCTGGACCTGTTCAGCGCGCAGGCTCTTGTAGTCCACCATTGCCAGAGCTTTGTCCAAAGCGCCTTCGTAGTTTCCGGTGTCATAGACCGCTCCGGTAGCCGCTTTGTACGGGAACTGGTCTGGCTTGATGAAATTGAGCCTGCGCACCTCCGCCGGGTCTTTACCCAATTCTCGCGCCACCTGGTCCATAGCTCGCTCTATGATATAAGTCGCTTCGGGACGCCCGGCTCCACGATAGGCATCGGTAGCGGCTTTATTCGTGAAGACGATATCGGCGCTGAGATGGATCGTAGGAATATCATAAGCGCCGCAGGACACAGGGAAGCCAAAGGCTATCATGATCACGTCTGTGAAAATCTGGCAATATGAACCAAGGTCAGAGATGCCATAAATCTTCAGACCCGTCACCTTGCCTTCCCTGGTAGCAGCAATTTCGACATAGTCGACCTGGTCACGTCCATGAATCGTAACAGCGAGGTTCTCACTGCGTTCTTCTATCCATTTGACGGCACGCCCCGTTTGCATGGAAGCGAAGGCTGACACCATTTCCTCGGGGTAAATATTGAGTTTGCACCCGAAGCCGCCTCCTACTTCAGGCACGATCACACGCACCTGGTGCTGGGGAAGACCTACCAACGCCGAAAGAATGTTGCGCAGGAGGTGCGGTATCTGGGAAGAGCTCCAGACGGTCAGCGACCTGCTCGCCTTGCGGTACTCTGCAACCACGCCGCGCGTCTCCATTGGGGCAGGGGCGAGTCGCTGGTTGACCAGGCGAGTTTTGACGACAATCCCCCCATCTGCCTTTGTCTTCTCAAAGACCTTGTCAATTTCGTCGGTCGGGGGATGCATTCCAAAGGCTACATTGGTGCCAAACTCTTCGTACAGCAGTGGGGCTCCCGCCTGCATAGCTTTCTCAACATCAATAGCTGCCGGCAATGGCTCATAATCAACTTCAATCAAGTCGCGGGCATCACGAGCAGTGTAAAGGTCTTCTGCAATGACGGCTGCAACAGGATCGCCAAAGAAACGAACCTTGCCCTCGGCCAGAGCACCACGGGCGCCCATACCCTCGGCAATCTTTCCCAGGGGAACCGCAATGGCAATATTGCCAACCGCTCCCTTGAGATCCTCTGCGGTGTAAACAGCGACAACGCCGGGGTGCCTACGAGCAGCATCTGTATTAATGCTCCTGATGTGAGCATGTCCGTATGGACTGCGTAGTACAGCCATGTGAAGCATGCCATGAATTTTTATATCATCTACATAGGTCGCCTGACCTGTAATCAAGCGTGGGTCTTCTCGCCGCTTAATCGGCGAACCAACCATACCTGCAACACCCATTTGTTTACCTATCCTTTCCCATCACGAGAAACAGAATATAAAGGAAATTTGGAGTTGTGTGCCTTCGAGATTACTCGCCAGCACCCACAGGCTCAGAAGCACTCGTGCGCATCCGCTCAGCAGCATACTGCACCGCACGTACGATGTTTTGATAGCCAGTGCAGCGGCAGATATTTCCCTCAAGGCCCTTACGAATCTCAGCCTCTGTCGGGTTGGGGTTAACCTTGAGCAAGTTGTACGAGGCCATAATCATGCCTGGAGTACAGAAGCCACATTGCAGGCCATGCTTCTCCCAAAAGCCTTCCTGGATAGGATGCAAACCTCCCTCAGGAGCCAGGCCTTCGATCGTGGTTACTTCACACCCATCGGCCTGAACAGCCAGTACCGTACATGCCTTCACCGATTGACCATCGAGAAGAACTGTACATGCACCACACTGTGAAGTATCACAACCAATGTGTGTACCCGTGAGGTCCAATGCCTCACGCAAATAATATACCAGCAACGTACGCGGCTCAACCTCTGAATGGTGTTGCTGTCCATTCACTGTAACACTAATTTCGCGCTTCATCGTCATTGATGGTTACCTCCATCTGATTAAGTAATTATCCACTAAAAACGTTACTTTTAGCAGCTTCTCTGGGTAGATGGACGCTTCCAACTACCCCTTGGACGGAACCATAACACTGGACACTGGAACAATGCCCGGTAAGCTACCATCTTCGTTTGTGATCACCACCATGCGACAGCTATATTCTCTAATACGCGAGGGGGTTTCGCCAATCTCCAATCTCATTGTGCAGGCAGAGTTGGAGTGTAGCAAACAAATAAACTCCTTTCTTTTCAGGTCGGAATGCACGTGGAGACAAAGCAAACGAGGATAGTTCTTCATCGTTACCCGTATCATAAAAAGACCGGGTTGTAAGTTACACCTTCCATTCGTAAATACATTTGTTGATGCCTGTATCTAGAGGCACGCTAGCACTACAGGAAAAGGGTATGTAACGATTTGAGAGTATCATACCAGGGGCTAAAATGTCAATTGCTGAGGACACAAAGAAGCATGAAGGCAATAATTGCCACATAGAGGATAAAACAGGAGTCAGGCAACTTTCATTAATAAATAAGCAGAGGTGCAAATGTTATCATCACCAATCCTGTGACACCACTGTGATACGCCTGAGCTAAGATAAGAATTGTGCCAGGATATCCAACAAATCGCTCAGTTCAAATGGTTTCCGGAGCA
>JBGQJX010000020.1:0-20294 GCA_041499255.1 Ktedonobacteraceae bacterium
ATGTGATATCGCCCAGTTACAACTTCTTAGGAGCTGCCAGATGTACCGCTTGCTGGCCATCGACCTGGATGGCACGTTACTTACACCCATACCACACAAACACATTACACCGCGAACATATAATGCATTATCTCGAGCCGCACAATCCGGCGCGGCTATTGTCATTGCGACAGGACAGACGGAGCAGGTGCTGCGCGCCGTCTGCGGAGATTTGCCCCTGTCAGCCCCGCAGATCCTCGAAAACGGGGCACTGGTGGTCGATACACAGAGTGGAACAGTGCTGCATGAGAAGCTGATTCCGGCTGAGTACATTTTACCAACCCTCGACATACTGCGAACCTTCGGATTCTATCGAGCATACCATACCTACGAGCGCGTGTATGTCGATTACAACACACCGCGAGCGCGTAACTGGTATCGACCACCAGTGCCGCCAGTGGTGGAAATAGAGGACGTGGCGAGCCTGTATCCGCTCACGTGCATTAAAGTTGTGGGCATTGGGGAAGAGAACACGTTACGAGAGAAGCGCGCAGAACTTGAACGTATCTTTGCCGGAAAACTTTATGTCACACAGTCTTCTTTTGATTTGCTGGAGTTCCTTCATCCAGAAGTCTCAAAGGTCAACGCGTTGAAGGCTATCGCGAAAGATTTAGGCATCGCGCCAGCAGAAATTGTGGCGATCGGCGATAACCACAACGATATCGGTATGATTCGTTACGCGGGGCTTGGTATCGCCATGGGTAACGCACACGAAGAGGTGAAAGCCGCGGCAGATTATGTGACCTTGAGCAACACTGAAGAAGGGGTAGCTGTAGTCATAGAAAAGCTGCTGCAGGAGGGAAAGATACAATAGATTCCGCCGCCATGTAAATTTTGTTGGTGCAATAACGTGTAAAGATCAGTGTCATTGCGCCAACCATTTTGTGTAGCTTAGGAGTTGTATCTTTTATGTCAAGCGAACAAGTTGCTATTGTTATACCCGCTCTGGATGAAGAAGAAGCCATACGCAACTTACTACCAGAAATCCCCCCCAACATTGCGACATGGATCATTGTAGCTGATAACGGGAGTACCGATAATACGGCTGCGGTGGCACACTCTTTAGGCGCACTCGTCTCCAGCGAACCAATACGCGGCTACGGGCGCAATTGCTTAGCGGGCTTCAAGATGGCCAGCACTGTAGGAGCCGACATCGTTGTTTTTTTGGATGGAGATGGGAGCGATGATCCCGCAGACCTGCCCATGATGCTGGCCCCGTTAAGCGAAGGACGCGCTGACCTGGTCATTGGCTCGCGTGTGAATGACCGTTCCGAGCAAGGCGCCCTCTCGCCACAGGCGCGGTTGGGGAATTGGCTCGTTAGCCATTTGATCCGCATCTTGTATGGTGTGCATCTCTCAGATATCGGGTCGTTTCGTGCCATACGCTGCTCCGCACTAGACGCGTTGAAAATGAGTGAAATGACCTTTGGCTGGCCTGTTGAGATGTTGGTGAAGGCCGCCCGAGCGCGGTATCGCATTGTCGAATTACCTCTTCACTACCGCCATCGCAGTCATGGCCATTCTAAAGTAGCGGGTACGATATCGGGCAGCCTCAAGGCTGCCTATTACATGCTGCGTACGACAATGCGCTACGCGGTAGCTAGAGGTGGCACACATGCTTGATACAGCGCTGGTCTTTGTAGCACGCTACCCAGAAGCAGGAAAAACCAAAACTCGTTTAGCGGGCGCGATTGGTCATGATGAGGCTGCAGGTCTCTACGAGGCTTTCCTCACCGATCTTGCTCAGCGTTTTGCCGGCAGTAATTATCACTGTCACTGGGCGTACACGCCAGCAGAGAGGAACTTCGCTGCCTTTATATCCACCCTTACGCCGGCGCTTGCACAATCTATGCACTATTTCCCGCAGGAGGGCGCAGACCTGGGCGCACGTTTGCTCTCCGCCTTTCAATGGACGTTTCAACAAGCATTTCAAAAGACGATTGTCGTCGGTTCGGATTCGCCACACATCAGCCTGGAAGTTATTGAAGAGGCGCAGGCAGCACTGGACGAGGCTGATGTCGTACTGGGGCCAGCTGAGGATGGCGGGTACTATCTTATAGCGATGCGCCAACCTTACGATGTCTTCAGTGGCATTCCAATGAGTACCAACGTGGTGGCACAGATGACAATTGAGCGGGCGCAGCGTCAAGGTCTTACCATTCGCCTGCTGGAGCCGCTTTTTGATATTGATGAATTACCTGACTTGCTACGTCTAGCATATTTACTGGAAGCGAATAGCTCCCTGGCACCTGCTACCGCCGCATACCTGGCTAGAAGAAGGGAATTACATGGCCGTAACACCTACAGTTATACTACCGCGTTCAATCTACATAGAACCCACGAGTCGTTGTAACGAGCTCTGCCAGCAGTGCCCGCGAACGCTGCTTTCTCGTGAGGATGATCGCGATTTGAGCTACGAGAAATTTTGCTACATCGTCGATCAATTTCCTGTGCTGGAGCGCGTGGTGTTACACGGTCTGGGCGAACCGCTGCTCAACAAGGATCTGCCGCGCATGATCGCATATCTGAAAAATCGGGGAACCTACGTGCTTTTTAACTCCAATGGCATTCTCCTGAACGAGAAACGCGGACAGGCTTTGATTGACGCCGGGCTTGACGAATTGCGACTCTCCATGGACGGAGCGTCGCGCGAAACCTATGCCTTGGTACGAGGCGTGAACGCTTTCGACAAAATCTGGCGCAATGTCAAAGCTTTTATTGCGATGCAACGGGAGCAGGATGCGAACAAACCTGCTCTATCGCTCTGGTTTACCGCCATGCGCGAGAACCTGCATGAACTCCCCTGCCTGGTCGACCTCGCCAGTGAGCATGGCGTACGAGAAATCTACTTGCAACGCCTCGTCTATTTCGAAGAGGGACTGGCACATTCAAAGCAAGCCCTCTTCCGCCGCTCAAATCGCGAGGAGTTGGCGCTCATCAAACGCTGCGAAAAGGTGTGCCAGGAACGAGGGATACTTTTTAAAGCCTCAGGATCAGCCAGCCCAACGGAAAGTATCATGCGGGATTTTGGTGAGCGCCCCTGGTCCGGCTGCCAGCGGCCCTATACCCTGACATACATAACATCCAGCGGCAACGTGCTCTCCTGTTGTTTCGCGCCCTTTGGACATAAAAGCGCAAAGGAGTACAAGGAAGAGCGCGTGCTGGGCAATGTGTTTCAGGAGTCAATTGCTGAAATCTGGCGCGGGGAGCGTTATGAGAGCTTCCGGCGCGCCTTTGAGAGCGACCATCCCGCACGGCACTGCGCGCAATGCGGCACGAATTGGAGCTATTAGACATCCCGAAATTTTTCGCCTGGCTTGAGAAGAGGCTCCAGCAAAATTCCGGGATGTCTTGTGTTGTTATGCCAGGGATGTTACCCACTCTCTTAAAACTGACACGAGTTCAGCGGGCTCTTCCATGAAAACCATGTGGCCGGAATGCTCAAAAATGTGCAGCCGCGTGTTGGGAATACCCCGGGCCATCTCCAGCGCACCCGTCATTGGCGTGACCCAGTCGTAGCGACCCTGCAGGATGAGGGCGGGTACCTTGATCTCCGCTAGTTGAGGGCGCAGATCATATTCTTTGCTCAGCGTCCCCATCATATAGGTCGCAATATCCATGTTCATCAATGGATTCTCGAACATTTCGCTGATATCTGCTGGATCGACGTCCTGGTGCCAATAGAGAGGCATGATTTCTTTTTCGAAGCGCTTCAATTCAGCCTCTGTGGCGACACCAGTCGATTCTCGATAAGCGATCTCGCGCAATTCTTTGCCGTACTCACCGCCCACAAGCCGCTCCAGGGCATCCAGGTCATAGCCGCCAGTCCAGGCTGGAGATGTATCGAAGAGGATAATGCCAGAGGCGAAGTCCGGGTGGCGAGTGGCGATGCTGAGAGCAACAAAGCCGCCGAATGACTGGCCAAGGACAATAGGATGATTGATCCCAAGCGCATTACAGAGAGCAACAACATCATCAGCCATAATGCCAAGCTGGTAGTATTCGTAGGTATGGCGTGCTGAGCGACCACAACCGCGCTCGTCAACATAGACGAGCTGGGCTACATCACCGACGGGATCTAACCATGGGCGAAGGTACGTATGATCAAAGCCTGGACCGCCATGCAGAACCACCATGGTAGGCTTTTGACGAAATTTCGCCTCCGCGTCCAACGCACTACCCACCACATCAAAAAAAAGCTCTGTACCGTTTACGCTAAGCTTCATAAGAGATTCTCCTTATGCAGTATTAAGAAAGACGTTCGGCGAGATATTTCAGACTTAAGGGATACCGGTACTCAATGCTCATGTGCGTGGCATCAAAGAGTTCGAAGAAGATATCGGTGACCCCGATGGCAGCAAGAGCTTGTCGAAAGGCCTCCGCGCCGAGGTCAAGGAAGAACTCGTCACGCTTGCCAGCATCGATATAAATTGCGCGCATGGTGCGCAGGCTCTCCGCGTGGGAAGGAACCATGCGCACGGGGTCCCATGCCAACCATTTCTCCCATACCTGGGGTATAAGCATCCTTGTCGAGAGATCATAGGGCAGATACACAGTGCCATCTTCGCCAGCAGAATAACAGGCGGCCATGCACCAGTCGTTCAGCAAACCATCGTCGCCACGTTTAGAAAAGGCTGGGCGACTGCGGAAATCCTGCCAGAATTGCTCGAATGAGCCGCCGTAATTATCTCTCAATACGCGTATAGACTGTGGGAAACCGGGCAAATAGCACATCTCGAAGAGCGCGTCGCCGGCATGTGTAGCAAGGCCGCCCCAGAGGTCTGGTCGCAGCATGGGAGTGATCATGGCACCGTAGCCACCGCTCGATTTGCCAGCGATGCCACGATGCTCGCGCTGTGGCAAAGTCCGGTAGTGAGCATCGACCCACGGCACGATCTCATCGCAGAGATAGGTGTGGTAGCGACCAGTGGCAGGTGAGTCCACAAACTGACTGCCACCATAGGAGGTCCAGCAATCTACCCAGACGACGATGCAGGGCGGAGTATCGCCCTTGGCGAAAAGTTCATCGACAAGCTCCGGGAAGTTCTTCCTGAAGGGTGAGCGGTTCCGCCACATGTCGATCTGGCCTGTAAGCCCTTGTATCTGGTAGACGGTTGGGTAGCGACGAGCAGGGTTTTCGTCATAGCCAGGCGGCAGGTAGACCCACAAAGGGCGCTGGTATGGGTCTCGTAAGGGGTTATCCTTCAGCGTTTCACTTTCAAACATTATTTCGTCGAAGCGTCCTTGGAGATCAAATGACCAGGGTAGCATGACAGCAGTCCTTTCAACTTCATTAAGCCTGTATACACTATTCTCATCTTTGGCACGGTTGCTGTCAAGGACAATCGCCTACTTCCTGAAACCCTGGGTGGTTAGCATCTTTTTCCTAGTATTTCTCCAAAAACCCTTGCAGTCTCTGTTCATATGTATTAACAAGGATGGTTCACTGAATGTGGCTGCGGACAGCGTGTGAATTCGCCTGTCCGCCTGGGCCAGTTGGTTAAGATGCCTGGCGGGAGTAGCCTTTTCTAGCTACTAAGCAGCATTCAATGCTAGCTAATACCATTTTTCTCAGATACAGTATCCTTGTGAACAAACACATCAACTTACGGTGCACGAGGTTTCTCATGTCATTTTCAGCTGATCCCCATCCCCGCGTAACGCGGCCTCTCAATGGCACGTATGATCGGTTTGCCGATATGCCAACCGCGGCTCATACAAAGTTGACAAGGCCACTCAATCCGCCTATGCCTACCTTTGCTTCTACGAAAAAGCCCCTGGTTATTCCCGCAGCGGCAAAGCGACAACGAGGTAAGTTGAAGCACGAGCACCGGCAACGCTCCAGGCGACCCGTTGTGCTGTCAGGCATTTTGCTTGGGAGCGTGATCATTTTTATGATGATAGTTGCATACTTTGTTGCTCCACTAGACAATGGGCAACGAACACACAGTCTAGCCCAGACGGTGAACAACTGGTTCACCTATGGGCAGACCAATGCTATCAACCCCGCGCAGCATATTGACCCGCCTACTCCGACGCCGGCGCTTTTAACGAATGAAGGCTACTGTGGCGGAAGCGATATCTGGGGCACGTGTGCAACAGCGGTGACCGCAAGTGGTGTGATGGGTACAGGTCAATTGCAACGACCTATAAACGGCGCAACCATCACACAGTATTTTGCTCACCCGGAGTACCAGCAGTGGTGTGGTTGTTGGAAGCCACATACAGGCATCGATCTTGCCGCGCCCTATGGTACACCTGTTATGACGGCCGATAGCGGCCAGGTAATCTGGACAGGTTGGGACTGGTCGGGATTAGGCTGGGCGGTGAAAATTAACCATGGACATTATCTTGCTACTATCTATGGACATATGCAGCGCTTTATCGTCAAAGTGGGTGAAAATGTGACGAAAGGCGATATTATTGGTTACGAGGGGAGCACGGGAGCTTCTACTGGACCCCATGTACATTTTATGGTCCTCTTTAATAACATGTGGGTCAATCCGCTGAATTATGTACAGCTACCCTGAGAAGTGAATTACAATGATAATGGCTGGCAATGCGTTGCCAGCCATTTTCTCAAATGTTCGTTTTATGCCTGAGCGCTATTCTTTGGGCGACGGCGGCTGATAGAACCACCTTTGCGTCCCGCGGCCTGTGCCTCTTCACTCGTCCATTTGTGTGCGGTACCCAGGGAATGGGCAGCTTTACCGCCCTTACTGGCAATTTCGCGTTTTTTTTCTGGACTCATTGATGCAAATCCACGGCCACGACCTTTTTGTGTCTGCACTGTTCATCCTCCTTCTGTTAAAGTTTCAAAGTTTGTATAGACTTGACTCAATTGTAGAGAGAAATACAGCGTTTATATGCCTGGACGAGCCAGGGCCAATTACGCGCTTCGCGCTTCCCTCAATCACTCGCCAGATAGTAGTAACTGTATCCCTACTTTAAGAATAACAGCGTTAGCTCTACCAGTACAAGTGATATTACCAGTTTTAGGATTCTCTAAGCAGATTTTAATACAATGCTGAGCTATGTCAATTAAACCCCATGGCACCTGGTTGTACCAGCCTTTTTGTCAAATTTACAATTTCATCAACAGCAAAGGGCTTCTGAAGTAGGGCAACATCCAGACCTTCTAGCTCCCCAATGTTATGAATTGTTGCGGCAGTTGTTAAGATAATAGGCAGAGAGGCAAATAATGGTTTTGCGCGAAGGGTATAGATTACTTCAGTACCAGGCACGGAACCATCTAAGCGCCAATCAACGATCAGTAGGTCAATAGGTAGGCTCTGCTCCTGCCCCGGTTTTAATAATGCATCAAGACAATCTTTAGCTGTGGGGTAGGTGGTGATGATATAGCCTTCGCTTTGAAATACGAGAGTAAGCATTTCCTGGATAGCGGTGTCATCTTCGAGCAAGCCTATTTTCATATCTCTCTCCCTTGACTATTTCTCTAATATTATCAAAAATGCAAGGATACTATAGCAAAGACTTTAGTATTTAGCAAGCCCTGATTCCCCTTCTGTGTAAAGTTATAGAACCTGTATTCGATGTGTTATTGTAGGGTATCCGAACCTGCGTCGGATCTTATAAAGCGCGAGGATGCCGTATCATTATGCTGCATGAAGTGTCACCTGTCGAGCATTGCCAGCCAATATAGCTATTTCAGAACTTTCAATTTGCTATTGACCAGTGTGACAGCGGGCGGTACAATAAGCAAATGTCGATGAAGATTTTTTTCTAGCGAATATGCAGGAATAGCTCTCGCGAATACGCAGTAAAAGGATTAGATAATATATGTCCGATACCCGCTTAGAGCAGACAGAATCTACAGAACCATCCAGCACTGGCGCAGCCGAGCCCGGTGAAATCCACTTCGATGAAAAAATTTCCGCCACTTCTGTAGTGACACCAGTGGCAACAGCAGAGCTTGAGGCGAAGATTGTTGCACCGCGACAGGCATCAAACAACAATGGTACAGTTGAACACCTGGCAGCACGGCGACCTGTAACGCCAGTTGATGCTACTTCAGCGGAAGTCAAAGAGCAGCTAAGCGATTTGCAATCCACTCTTACTCGGATAGTGACCGGATATCGTTGGGGTGGCCTTTCCCTGGAAGAAGCGACAGAGCGCATCATCCCGCTGCTGAATGTAGGTTCAATTTACCAGTGGTCACCGGTGCTGATCCCCCTTATCCTTGAAATAGATCGGGCTGGAGACTTTATTCCCGTCTGGCTGAACGTCATCGAGCAAAAAGATCCGACTGATCTACCCGCAAACAGCGACCCGGCGGAGACGACGGTTGGCAGAGCAAGGCGTATTGCAATACTCATGCTGGGCAATTACAAAATGGTCTCCAACTCTGGCGAGAGTGCGCCGGTAGGTTTCTCAAAGCAGAATAAGAGTAAGCAAAGCTTGAAGAGCACAGCCAAAATCCAGGATCTTGCTCAATTTCTTGGCAAGCTGTCTGTTGATCCCAATACCTCCCTGTATGCCACACAATCACTGGTCAAACAAGGAACGACAGCGGCCTTGCAAGCATTGATCAGCGCGCTCAAAGATGCAGAAGGTTGGGCAAAAGTTGACATTATTGAAGCGTGCCTGACATTGGAACAACCGCGCTTTTACGAATTAGTGCTGGCGAATGGACTTGACCGGGCTCCCGGGCTGGAAAGCTACATTGCCGTACCAATCTACCGCTCTATTCCTCTGGAGGGTTACCTGCGCGGAGGAATTACTGTTGCTCCCCGTCTCTCTCAACAGGCCGCGCTGATCTTTGGCCAGACACTCCGGGAAAGCATGAAGACAAACGCAAGTACAGATGGAGATACCCTTCCCATTGTTTTTGAAAAGAACTTTGCCCCGTTGGCAAGCGCGCTTTTTGAATGCGCACGCATTACACCATACTGGCAGCACGTGCTGGCAATTCACCGCCTGGCGATGCTGCTGGGTTATTACTGGAGTGAAATTTCGCGTGGGAAGGTGCAGGATGTGCGCATTCTTGAGCCGGTGCACGCCTGTCTTCCAATGATGAATGATGTCGAGCGCTGGATGAATGGACCTGGACGCGATGTTTTACTTGAAGCGCTCAGCGGTTCTGAGGATGAGGCTTTTATTCCGGTTGTAAAAGTGCTGGGAGAGATGCGCGAACCACGCGCTATTTCTATCCTGATCAACCAGCTTAACAAGACAACAAGCCTGAGCAACCGTGAACAGGCGATTCGATTGGTAAACATATGTGATACGCTTGGGCGATTGAATGATCGACGGGCAGTACAGTCAATGATGCAGTTGATTGGACGTGTTGTGGATGTTGAAGGGCGATCGGCACGGCCCACGCGACGAGATAACCTGCCTTTTGATGATAAAGATATCCCTGGAAGCATCGTCTACGCGGCGGTTATTCGAGCTTTTGGGCAGCTAAATGACAGAGGTACGCTTGATTTTGTCTTGCACGCGGCCAATGACTTTGACCCATACGTACGTATGGAGGTTCTTGAAGCGCTGAAAAAGATGGATCCTGGTGGTGAGGACGCGAGAAGCAGGGTTACAGTACACAAGGCGTTGAACGATCCGCGAGATTCAGTTGTACGTATCGCGTGCCAGGTTGTCGCGCAATATCGAGATGCAAGCGCAGTCCCTGCTCTCCAGCGTTTAACGGAAACACGACCGGAGGTTGCGGCTGCTGCATATGATGCTCTACAGCAACTTCAATAATTTGGCAGAAGAAAGAGGAGGGAGCAGGTGGCGCCTGCTCCCTCCTCTTTCTTCTACTATGACTATTCTACTGAGCTGGAGGCGGAGCAGTTGGAGGAACAATCGGGACGATTGGCAGCACGACATAGGAGAGGTGATCGCTGTCATGCAGGATGGCCTGATGGGCTACAGCAAGCTCATCATCCGCCCCAATGTCATGACCGGTGTTGGGGTTGCGGTCCCAACGCGGGAAGTTACTGCTCGTGATATCCAGACGAATCGCATGACCTGCCTTGAAGACATTGCTGGTTGCCCAGAGATCTATTTCGTACTCGTAAGCTTTTCCTGGCTCGATCAGTGTTGGAGCTTCTCCAAAGGAGAAGCTGCGATAGCGAGCGCGAATGATGCCGTCGGTTAGATTCTGCGCATAACCATCGGGATAGACATCGACCAGGCGCGCTACAAAATCGGTATCCGGAGCACTCGATGATGCCCAGAGGTGCACGACGATGGGACCAGTCACTTCAACATCCTGCGCTAAAACCGTCGTTGTATATACCAGTACATCCTCGCGGCTTTCAGTCCCGCGCTGATCAAATGGGCCAGGTCTGAACTCTGGCGACATCAAGAGAGCGCCACCGCGAGTAATCACCGGGTTAGCAGGGTCATAATCATACTTGTCTGGGGATTCGGAGCCAGGGTTTTCCGTGCTTAACAAGCCGTTGCCATCCAGTGAATTGGCCTGTCCACCACTATGCAGGTAATAACGAGTCTCAACAGCACGCGCCAGTGGCCATTCTTGTTCATCGCGCCAGGCATTGGCTCCCATGACGAAGAGCTTGATTGGGGCTTCATTCAATATACCTGTATCAACACCCTTGAGCCACTGATCAAACCAGCGTACCTGCAAACTGACGAGATCAATCTGCAAGTCGATAAAAGCCGCGGAAGAAGCAAAACCAAAATTGAGTTCACCGACAGGATTAGAATAGCCGGAGTGCGTCCATGGACCAATGAGCAGTTTGCTCTGGCGAACTTCGGGGGTACTGCCCTGTTCACGCATGATCATAAAATTGTTGATAGTATCTTTGAGGAAGATATCGTACCATCCGCCAATGTTGAAGCTAGGAGCGGTGACGTTCTCATGCTTACCAAGAATGGTCATTGATTTGACCTGATTACTTTCACGGTCCATCTGCTGTGTAAAATTCTCAAAGTAATAATGAGCAATGTCATGGCGCTTGAGTGGCGCAAATTCTGAAAGCGGCAGGGATGAGTATCCCTCGTGGGCAAGCGCATCCATCTCTTGCGCTAGCATGTAGATGCTGCGCCCAAGAGATTGGGGATCGCCGCGGTGACGGCGTATCAGCACATCGAGGCCCATCATAAGATTCCAGCTTGCCGAGGAGCCAAGCTCTATGGCTCCCCCACGCGATATTACACCATTCAGGGGATCGTTCCAGGTGACAAGAGGTATCATGGCTTTGAGAGCCGCTGGCTCGTGAACGGCTGCCGACCATTGGGTAAAACCAAAGTAGGAGGCGCCAAAGACACCGACATTGCCATTGCTATAATGTAATTTAGCTGCCCATTCAATGGTATCGACACCGTCTAATGCCTCATTGATGAAAGGTGTCCATTCGCCCCCGGAAGTCATGCGCCCACGGGTATCCTGTACGATGACGACATAGCCACGTCGTGCGACTTGAGTTGGGTCCAATACCGACGTAGCGATGGGAAAATCTTTACCATAGGGTAAGCGGGTGAGCAGCACCGGCCACTTTCCCTCACCTACAGGCCTGTAGACGTTGGCACGCAAGATTGTGCCATCTCTCATTTTAGCCGGAACATCAAAATCAATGGCGATCTGTTGACCAATTTGCATTGCCATAATCAGGAAGGCTCCTCCTCGTTGAAAATAATACGATTGTTATAGTGTGAAGCTTAGTCCTCGAGGGTATCATACAACTTCTGTCGAAAAGTTAGCAACAATATCCCTACTCGCATTTCTTTTTGGCGTGCCATCGCGCTATCGCGCCATTGCGTTGCCTTGACACCCTATCTTCGATTAGCTATACTCAATCCATTCAGTGGTGGAACAGCTTTCCACTCTACAGAACAGATGAGCCAGTCTACCTGGCGGGGGGAAAGATATGCGACATGGAGAAACCCTGGACGGTGAAAAAACCGTTCAGATTGTTCACCGTATCGCCTCCGTCCTGCGAGCCTTTGGCAACAAAGGATTACTCGGCATTACGGACGTGGCGAACGTGACTGGATTACCCAAGTCAACCACCCACCGGCTTGTGACAGCCCTGGTCAACGAGGGTTTACTGGTGCAGGACGAGGATAACCATAAATACGCCCTGAGCCTGCGCGTCACCGCCCTCGGAGCCAGCATTCTCAGTTCCCACATTGTGCGAAAAGTAGCGAGGCCGATACTGATGGAGCTGCGGGACCAGACACATGAATCCGTCCACCTGGCGGTGCTTGAAGGATTGGAAGCCGTCATTATTGACACAGAAGATTCCTATTTTTTTGTGCGCGCTGTCAATGTTCCTGGACAACATCTGCCCGCGCATGCTGTCTCTACGGGAAAGGTACTGCTGGCCTACCAGTGGGAAGTGCGCTTGCGTGAAATATTGAGCCATGTAACGCTGGAACGCTACACGGACCAAACCATTACCGATCCTCGTCTACTCCATGAAGAACTTCGTCGCGTACGGCATCTTGGTTACGCTATCTCTTGTAGTGAATTAGAAGAGGGTATCGATGCCGTCGCTGCTCCCATTTTTGATCATCTCGGGACAGTTGTCGCCTCTGTATCGATTGGTGGTCCTAGCGAACGATGCCACCCCAAACAGCCCGAATTGATTGCGGCTGTCACTCAGGCGGGACATCAGATATCACAAGCTCTGCGCTACGTCAGTTGGCACTAGCCTGGCAAGGAATCTCTGAAGTGGAACATTCTGAAGCGCAAATACGGGACACGCTGGTTGCAGTGAAAGGCGCTGGCGATCTTGCCAGCGGCGTAATTCACCGGCTCGTTCGCGCGGGCTTCCCCGTGCTGACGACAGAACTGGCACGGCCAACAGTGCTGCGGCGGACTGTGGCCTTCGCCGAAGCAGTGGCCCTTGGCACCATCACGGTAGAAGGCGTAACGGCACGGTTGACCTCATCACCGGAGGATATCAAGGCAGCTCTAGCCGCAGGAGAGGTGCCTGTGGTAGTTGATGAAGATGGAACAATACTCAAAAACATCCTGGGATCGCCCCTACACTTCACAGTGTTGGTAGAGGCAACGCTCTTAAAGTATAATAGCGGTATAACGAGGGAGGACGCCGCTATTGTTATCGCCCTTGGCCCTGGCTATGAAGCTGGCAAGGACGTCCACGCTGTCATTGAGACGAACCGCGGGCATAACCTGGGACGTGTCTATCTAGAAGGGTGCGCTGAGCCAGATACAGGCGTGCCCGGGTCTATTGGCGGCTACACGATTGAACGCCTTTTGCGAGCGCCAGGCGCGGGGAAACTCTATGGTGTGCGTCAGATAGGCGACCTGGTACAGGCCGGTGAGACGGTAGCCCTGGTACAGAGAGGGAAGAACGACGCGATGCCCGTCACAGCGGCAATTACTGGCATACTGCGCGGCCTTGTGCGTGACGGACTGGACGTGAGGCAGGGTACAAAAGTTGGAGATATCGATCCACGCGCCGCACGAGAGCATTGTTTCACCATCTCTGATAAGTCACGCGCCGTTGCGGGAGGCGTTTTAGAGGCTACCCTCTATTTTTTGAACAAAAGGTAAGTGTTTATGCTTAAAATCGCAGCCTATCACAGTCCCACGACATTGGCCGAAGCGGCTACTTTACTTGCCGAGGAGGGGCGCACCGTTATCGCGGGAGGAACAGATTTGCTGGTCAATCCCCGCTACATGGTAGGTGTACGAGAGGTTGTAGATATCCGCAGGTTGGAATTGAACTTTATCGTAGAGGAGCAAGGATGGCTGCGCATCGGCGCAGGAGCAACGATGCGTACGGTTGCGCAACACGCGCGAGTGCAGGGTCTTGCCAATGGTATCCTCGCGCGCAGCGCAGCCGTGTGTGGCTCCCCAAATATACGCAATATGGCGACGCTGGCAGGAAACGTTGCCTCCGCGCTTCCATCAGCCGATACCCCTCCCGCATTACTGGCGTTGAATGCCCAGGTGATACTTGTCGGCATACAGGGCGAACGTCTCATCCCGCTGGATAGCTTCTTTGTTGGGCCTGCCAGGAGCGTACGCGAAAGAGAAATTATCAGGGAACTGCGCATTCCCCTGGCGAGTAGTGACGGCCTGCGCGGCGGATTTTACAAGATTGGACGCACTGCCGAAGATATCTCCATGGTCAATGCCGCTGCCACGCTCAAAATAAAGGATGGGAGAATCATGGCAGCTCGCCTGGTGTTGGGAGCGGTTGCTCCGATTCCGCTGAGGGTCGTACAAGCAGAGGAGGCCTTGATGGGACAGCCTGCAACAGAAGAGACGTTTCAACGGGTGTCAGAGATCGTGCGCGACGAGGTGCGGCCTATTAGCGATCAGCGGGCGTCCGCAGCGTATCGCCGGAGTATGAGCGGCATAGCGGCAACGCGAGCGCTGCGCCAGGCGGCGGGATTAGCTCCACATGGAGAGGAGTGGCGACATGCCTGAGCTTGATATCGCACTGAAGGTGAACGGACGAGCCGTGAAATGGCGCGTAGAGCCGGGAGAGACGCTCCTGGAAGCCCTCCATGCCCACTATTTGAGAGGCACGAAGCTGATCTGTGGCACGGGAGACTGCTGTGGCTGTGGTGCTATTCTGGACGGTAACTCGATCAATGCCTGCTGTATGTTAGCCGCTCAAGCTGATGGCCGCGAATTGCTCACTATCGAGGGATTGACGGAGGATGGAAAGCTCCATCCAATTCAGGAAGCTTTTGCCGAGGAGGGGGCCGCGCAGTGTGGTTTTTGCACGCCGGGCTTTATCATGCGCGCATATGCCTTTCTACGCGAACATCCTCGCCCCACCGAGGCAGAGGTACGCGCCGCACTGGCCGGCAATATCTGTCGCTGTACGGGTTATGTCAAGCCGGTCGCGGCAGTATTAAGAGCAGCAGAAATGATGCGAGTGGATCGGGAAGAGGTATCACATGAATAGCGAGTATTACGAACCGGGCAGCGGCAATATTACTGACGCGGCCCACCAATATACGCGCCAGATCGGACGAACGCGGGTCGTTGGGCAGAAGGCACGGCGAGTGGACGCGCGCCCACTGGTGACCGGCGCGCCCGTATACGCGGCAGAGTTCGAACAGCCCCACATGCTGCATGCCCGCATCCTACACTCACCCCACGCTCACGCGAACATACAGCGCATCGATTCAAGCAGGGCGCTGGCCTTGCCGGGAGTCCATGCAGTACTGACGTATGAAGATGTGCCGCGCGTGGCGCATAGCACCGCCGGTCAGCCCTATCCAGAATCCTCACCCTACGACGCCTATCTACTGGACAAGCGGGTTCGCTACGCCGGTGATTGGGTGGCCTTTGTTGCCGCCGAGTCACCTGCTATTGCAGAAGAGGCGCTGCAACTGATAGAGGTTGAGTACGAGATATTGCCAGCCATCTTCGATCCGCTGGAAGCAATGCGTGACGGCGCTCCTCAACTGCACGAAATGGATAGCACGCACCCAAATTCCGGCAAACATTTTGGGGATATTTACGACGCCGCGCATAACATCGCAGCACATGAAGAAATAGCGCATGGAGATTTTTCCGCGGCCATGCGTGAAGCCGACCTCGTCGTAGAAGGAGAATATCGCGTTCCGTACATCTCTCACGCAGTTTTAGAGCCACATGTGTGCGTCGCTTATCTCGATGGGTACGAGCGTTTAATCGTCGTCAGCAGCACGCAAGTCCCCTATCATACGCGGCGCCAACTGGCAGCGGTCCTTCAATGGCCTATCTCGCGGATAAGGGTCGTCAAACCACGAGTGGGAGGTGGTTTTGGCAGTAAGCAGGAGATGTTGTTGGAACCGGTGGCAGCTGCACTGGCGTTGAAGACTCGCCGCCCTGTGCGCATTGAATACAGCCGGCAAGAGGAATTCACGGCGGCACGCTTCCGTCACCCCATGATTATTCGCATGAGAAGCGGGGTCAGGCGCGATGGCACACTGCTTGCAATCTCGATGCACTCTATCGGCAACGCGGGCGCATACGGAACTCACAGCTTTACCGTGACCCGCAGTACCGGGCATAAATCGCTGTGCCTCTACCGGGCTAAGGCGTATTATTTTCGAGCCGATGCCGCGTATACCAACCTGCCCATCACAGGAGCAATGCGAGGATACGGTGCGCCGCAAGGCTTTTTCGCGCTGGAGTCACACATTGACGAGATCGCGCGCAGGCTTGGCATGGATCCGCTGGAATTTCGTCGCAAGAACCATGTACAAAAAGGTGACCTGGATCCCATGGAAATGGAGCTGGTGGATGGCGCCTGGCGCTCAAAACGCCAGTTCCGTTCCTGCGGCCTGCCGCAATGCCTGGAACGCGGGGCAGAGGCATTTGGTTGGGAACAACCTTTTGAGCGTGGTGACGGAAAACCCATCCGGCGTGGCCGTGGGATGGCAACAGCTATGCAGGGCAGTGGTGTCGCCAGTTTCGAGTTAGGTGGAGCATCAATCAAGCTCAATGAGGATGGTTCGTTTAATGTTATGACTGGCGCTACCGACATTGGGCAGGGCAGCGATACCATCCTGGCGCAGATTGCCGCGGAAGCTCTGGGTGTAGGCATGGAGAAGATTGTTATGCACTCCGTCGATACAGACACCAGTGTCTTTGACTATGGTTCGTACGCCTCCAGCACGACCTATATCAGCGGCGGAGGAGTGAAGATTGCCGCGGAACGAGTACGCAAACAGGTACTGGAGGTGGCAGGCGACATGTTGGATTGCGCGCCAGAAGATATGTCTATCGTTGATGGCGTGATCTACTCACCGCGAGGCCCCAGCAATTTGACGGTCGCGGATATAGCCAACGAGACATTATATGGAAAGCACCGGCAACAGATTATGGCGAAAGGCGATTTCTGGACGGATGACTCACCGGCGCCGTTCTTTGCGCAGTTTGCCGAGGTTGAGGTAGATACCGAAACAGGGCAGGTGCGAGTGACAAAGGCCGTCAATGTGCTAGACCTGGGCAAGGCCATCAATCCGGCACTGGCGACCGGCCAGGTTGAAGGCGCAGTCTCAATGGCTCTGGGTTATGCCTTGAGCGAAGAGGTGAAATTTGACGAGCAGGGACGCGTACGCAATGCAGGCTTCGTCGATTACAAGGTGATGTCTACATTGGATATGCCGCAGATGACGACCATTCTGGTAGAGGATACAGAATATACGGGGCCATTTGGAGCCAAATCCGCCGGGGAGGTACCTACGAATGGTATGGCGCCGGCTGTAGCAAATGCCATTGAGGACGCGCTGGGGATACGCATCCGCAGTTTACCGATAACGCCTGAAAAGATATTACAAGCACTGGGCAAATTGTAAGTAGGGGCCGCATGCAATGCCCAATGAATTGCGCCCAGAGTATGAGGTAATGAGGTAGTGAAGTATGGAGCATCAGCAGTCATTACCGGCCTATCTTGTTATTGAGCAAGGGCCACAGGCTGGCAAACGGGTGGAGATTTGGAAGGATTGTACGACGATAGGCAGAAGCGGCGAGTGCGATATCTTTCTTGAGGACATAACGGTCCACCGCAAACAGGCTCGCATCGTCTTAACGGACGCTGGCTATGCTCTACGCGATGATCATGGCAGCGGAGATAGTTTCGTCAACGGCAAGCCAGTCAAAGAGAAATTGCTCAGGAACGGCGATGAGCTGCTCTTTGGCAATACAAGACTCACGTTCTATGCTCACGAGGCGACGCGAGAATTCCCCAAGCCGTCATCGAGGGGCCGGGAGTTGCACAAAGGCAAAGTTGTCGATCCAAATGCCAGCGCCATTGCGAAGCTGGACTTCCGGAACGCGCGCGGAGCCCCCAGGAGCTTTGAACTACAGCCAGAAATGACCATCGGGCGTAGTCGAGATTGCGATATTTTTCTGGAAGACCTCGCGGTAAGCCGTTTGCATGCAACCATCCGCCAGTTGCCCGATGGAGTATATGAGCTGGAGGACCACCAATCTGTCAGCGGCACCTTTGTCAATGGCAAAGCCGTTGCCCGCTGTCGTTTGAAGGAAGGTGATATAGTGCAGATTGGTCAAAGCACACTCACATTTAAACGGGTTTGAAGGTACCAGGGCTATTTTAGGGCGTTTTGCTGGTGAGCAACGCCTTTAGCTTCCTCACCCTCTCCTCATAATAGTCAATCTCCGTTCCATCCTCCAGGCGCGTGGGGGGATCATAGGCATGGGTTTCGCTCATGAAGCTGCGCACTTCCTGCGGTATGTCTCCGAGATATGCGCCGCCATGCTGGCGGATGCGGCTTGAAGAAATATCGCGATAGGCGCTGCTCAAGGGTAACGAGTGGATATATGCGGCAAAGGGCCGGTTTTGTGGCTGGCGCAATAGGTCAGACAGCGTGTCAGCACTCGCCGTTCCGCGCGGCGCCACTAACAACTCGGCCAGGGAGAAAAGGGTGTAGAGGGCAGCATCGCGATCCTCGTAGTAGCGAGGATCAAGTATCTGCACAATCTTATCAAAGCCCAGGAGAAAAAAGAGTCTCCTCACCGCAGGAAAAGAGGCGCGGACGGCCTCGGCCTGCTCAACGTACAGGCCCCGGTTAAAGAGCATAATCCCCGTGTGCGGTAGTCGCTGCTTGAGCAAAGTATCGAGCAGAATAATGCGATCAAGCATCAGTGGCCGGTCGACATTTTCTTTATCGGTGGTGCGTTTACTAAAGGCAGCATAGATAAGCAATCCCTGATCATCTCCGGCGTCCGAAAAGGTGGCAGAATGCGCGAATTGTTGTGCCTCCCCGAGCATGGCAAGATGAGCATTCGTAGGAGGGTTGTATGAGCCGGGGAAGACGACGATACTGCCAGCAGGTTCGGGCGAGTCTGGGACAATAAGCGCCTGAGGGGGAGCTTCTGGGCGTAATTGATCGAGAAGCGCTTGCACCTGTTGGAAGCGCTGTATCGTTTGTTGGGAAAAATTTAATGGGTCTTTCATCGTTTTTTATTGTAGCATAATCCGTATTCGGATTCCTGAAAGTCTGGCTTCAGCTATACAATGCTTCACGACGTCTGTTTGTCTCACAGAACACCAACGGCCCCGTCGTTCCCAGAAAGAAAGCGACAGGGCCGTTGGTGTTCTGTGGTAGACATGAAAGCGTTCTTGCTTGCGCGTTTACGGGACGATATGAATACGCGGCTTCCCTGTCATCTTCGCGTTATGCGCTGCGAGATATGCCTCGCGCTCAGCTTGCGGCAGCGCGTCTAGGATCTCCATGCGCCTGCGCTGCAGTTCGGCGAAATTCCCGGGCTCACGTGATGACGGATGCGTATTGCTGAACACATGGTCGGAGCAAAACACGTTGCGCCGACGGAACGGTTCGGGGGCCGTTTCCTGGAAGTCCTCCCGCATCGCCTGGTTGGCGTTGGGAACGATATACCATGGCTTCGGCATGCTATATGCTGGATCGTGTGCCCAGGCCGGGCACTGCAAGTAGTAGCGTGAGGCTAAGTACTCCGCCGCGCCTGCGCAGAATGCTGCCCAGCCGTGTTGCTCTTCTGTGGGATTCTCCGGCATCTGGATCGGATCGTTAATGAGGCCCTGACGGCTATCGACGTAATACAAAAAGAATGCATTCATGAAATTGCCTACGGCTACGCGAAACTCTTCCTTGCCTGAAGCGAGCTCGTCGTAGGCTATGGCCAATGTATGTGTCTTAAACCGAAAGGTCATCATTGCATCCTCTATTGGCAGTCCCCTATCTTACAGAGAGGCCAGTGTAACAGAAATAGAATACCTGTTCCTGCAAAGTAAAGCATACCACAGAATCGAGTTCTTCCAGCAAAGCCTCTAATTCTGGCTTATTCATTCCTTCGCTTCCTTTGCCCTATTCACCTACGTTTCCTCATAAAACGTCCCCAATACATTACCACAAGCGTCAAAACAACACCCAGAATAGCGATAATAATGAAAACCGTGCTATATCTCCCGCCAAAAATATTTCCACTCTTCTGTGAACTCGCATCCTTTGGCGTAGTTTCCTCAACCCGCGCGGTAGTGTCAGTTGGTAAGGGCACGAGAGAGATCACCGCATTTTTCGTGGGTGTAGGACTAGGAGCTTTCGTTGGCGTAGCGACAGGAGATGATCCCGCCTGACCTGAGTTCGCGCTTACTTGCAGGGAAGACTCATCAACGGCCTCAAAATCTGAGCCGGTGAGGCTGCCGAGGGCATGCAGGTCGTCGTTGTTCCAGCGGCTGTCCGGGGCGCCTGAGATATACCAGCTACTACCATTGTCGGCCACGATCATGCCATAGTGCTTCAGGGCGGTCAGGATGACGCGATTTTGCGATGAGAAGGAGGAGATATTG
>JBGQJX010000021.1:0-20035 GCA_041499255.1 Ktedonobacteraceae bacterium
CTGAACGAGTTTTTAGGGGTTCTCAAATATTCATCCAAAACCCCTTGACAAACTAACAGATATCTGTTAGAATACTAGTAGACAAGGAAATGAGTGAGGGAGAAACGGCAATGGCAAAGATTTGGATGAGTTCAGAAGACAAGACCCCGATGCTGGTAACGGCGGGCATCTCGAATGAGAAGGTAGCCGAAGCAAGCGCATTAGGGCTTCGCATCAGTATCGCCCCTCGCATGAATTTGGTGAAATTCCCAGGTGGGTGGGAAGTCAACCAGACGGAAAAAACCGCTCGCAGGCTGAGCGACAATGCGACGATTACGTTCCCTGCCAATCCACCGCAAGTGCTGAAAATCGATAGCGTGATCTTTGGAGTAAATTAAATTAAATGGAAGAACAAGAAGCGCAAGTAAAAGTCGATAAGTACAATGAAGCCGCCACGTATGGCGAGTCGGCAGAGGTTTTTAATGAGATCATTCACGCTCTCGCTGATGAAGGCTATGGAGTCGCCTGGAATGGCGATGAGTATATCTTGACCGATGTGCCCGATTTGAGTATGTTGGCAAAGTAATCGAGAATAGCAAAAGATCAAGGCGCAGGCCGAGATCAGGCGGTCTCAGAGAGGCCGGAAGGAAAAGAAAATGAGGAAGTTCGCATTTGTTACAGGTGAGCAGCCGATGGGTAAAGGCTCCAAAAAGGTCTGGTTCCAATGGGCTTCAGCCGAAGTCCCACATGCCTATGGCATGTATAATACTGATAAAGGAACGTTAGCTTCTTTGGTCATATCAGTCGGAGATGAGGCAAAATCTCAGCTAGAGAAGAATAGCTATATCGTTGTCTCTTCTCAGCAGGAAATGTTGAGTCAAGCCCATGAGGCGCTCATGACACATCCTGAAGAGCGCAAAGAGGCTCTTGCTAAAATAAGAAAATAAAAGGAGAGTCATGAACCCCATGGCTGAAGCCAGGGGCATCCAGAAAGGGACGGTGGTGAAATGACAAAAATTATCAATATGACCCCGCATGAAGTGGTACTCATGCGCAGTCCAAATGAGTACCAAACATTCCCAAGTCAGGGCGTTGCCCGTCTTGTTGAAGAGCGCATAGTCGCCGGTGCACTTGAGGACGAGAAAGCGATAGGTTGTCCTATCCAGACCTGTTATATCAAGTATGGCAGAATTGAAAATCTTCCAGAGCCACAAGAAGATGTATTCTATATCGTCTCTGCCCTCGTTGGGCCAATTGCCGCCCAGATGGGTCGGCATGATTGCCTTTCGCCTGATAGCGGAAGAGCCATTCGTGAGAATGGGACGATTGTAGGCGTTCCTGGATTTGTGAGATATTAAAAAATGGCAACGGTACCAGAGTTACACGATGCGTATCGTGATCTCCTACTGCGCACGTGCGCAGTAGGGTTTCGCGAAGAGGGTGAGGACGTTGACCCTCTAAAGATATGGAACAAATTTTATCAGGCGGCTTGCAATGCCGCTGAAGGGAAGATGACCCGCGAAGATGTCAAGGCAAACATACAAACATTCGATATGCTCAATGACGCACAGAATATCGTTGAGCAAGAGATTGAGCGCCTTGCAGAAGAAAAAGAGATAGCAAAATAGCCCACATCAGCCGCAAGACCTCCCTACGATGAGTAGAGAGGCCGGAAAGAAGAAGAGAAATGGCAGAAAAGATTTATGATACATCAGGTTTGGAGTATCGCAGGGATTTTGAAATAGCTGAAGATGGCACGTATGGGGACGTGCCAAAGTACAAAGCCGTCAGTACTGACGGTATAGTCTCGCTTGAGTACATTTTCCTACAGCCGGACGGGAAGTATGTTGCATTCCCTAAGCCGGATTTTAGTCCTCATACGAAATGGAAAAAAAATGATGCGGATGGACGCTATCTCTCCTGAAATAGCCCTCATCCCACATCAGCCACAAGACCTCCCTAGTATGAGTAGGGAGGTCTTCACGGAGCGGAACATGAAAATTAATGATTATGTGAAAATCGATGATGGAAATCATCGCTGGGATGGATGCCAAGGACAGATCATCTCCCAAGAAAAAGCAGAAGAAGCATATTGTACTGTACGCATCCTTCTCAATGGCGCCCCTATTGGTCTTTCTTATCCAGAGACACGGGTACGTGAAGATGCGCTCCTTCCTGTACAGGGCGCATGGAATGAGTCTGAGAGGCACTGGCTATGAACTGTGATGAAGCAGTCGTCAAACGGTACCATGAAGCACTTTCAAGTATTTTGACGCTTCTCGTTGCATTCGATGGATGGGACTATAGTTGTGTGGATGATGCGCTGAATGTCTTGGCTGAAAACATAGATGCTTTGCCTACGCGGGTAGTGTTGGTAGAGCGGATAGAACAGAGAAAAAGAGAGAAAGAAGCCTAGCCCTCATTCCACATCAGCCCAGGAGGTCTCCTATGCGGGGGCCTCTTTTGTTGTGCTGCGAGCGTGGAGCTATTCTTCCTCTACAGCAAGGACTTTACTGGTATTTCGGCATCATAGCCTGCATTGAGGAGCATTGATTCGTATACTGGTTTTTGAAACTCTTTTGAATAGTAAAGGTCATCATGCATCTTTTTAACGGCTGCTTCGTAAGGAGCATTGATGAGGCGAGCTATGTATCTCGCAAGACTCCACCAAAGATCGTAAAACCAGTTGCAGAACCATTTGAGAAAATGCCAAAGAGTATGTAGTAGCCACCATCCAATCTTTTTGCGAACAGGCCAAAGGGCGAACGGAATCCACCAAATCAAATAGCCGACAAAGAGCATCGTCTTTATAATTTCCGCGCTATTCTTCCTCTTCATCCGGCTCGTGCACGGAATGCCATCTAATACTGTCCTCGGTGCCTGCCATGACCCCGGCCCACGTCTGCCCGCATGACGTGCAGCCGCGTAGGGCGTTGTGGTTTTGGTTCATGAGGAAGGTGAAGGGGCCATGAATGTGCCTTGCACCTTCCTCATTTGCTTGCCGAAATGCTTGCATGAGTGGATGACTGGCGAGATCATCCCACTTCCAGGCTTTTTGTACTTGCTCTTCTGCCTCCGGAGCGGGTGTCAATGGCTGTGTATCGTTATTCATCGCATCTCAAAACTTTCTATCGGCAATTCCACAGTACCTATTTTGATGATGCCGCTATAGCCAGATATGGGAGATTTTCTCGTGCTGTCAGCCATGCCAGGAAAGACAATCCCACTTTCACCTACGTAATCATCGATACTGATTACTCTGCCTCTCTTACCGGTATAATCATCTAGTTCTTCCAAGCAGCCAGGACAAAGCCATTCATTATTGTGCGCAATGGTCAGAGGCGCTTCAACTGTGTGAGGTTTCCCACAAATGGTACAGCTCATTTCCACCATTTCCCCTTACTTTTGTGGTAATAGGGTATTTTGTTTGTCTTCTTTGTTGGATGTGGCGTAGGTATCTCTTCTGCGAAATTATCAGTCTCTGTAACGGAAACCTCTTTTACTGGTAGTCCTGGCTCAGCATCCAATCGTGCCATAGCCTCAGTATATCGCCCTGCTGAGGCGTGCTCATAGAGCATTCGCGGCGAAAGTCCAGTGCGGATTAATGCGCCGTCTAACTGCTCATAGCGATATTTGCCTGGCAGTACACACATCAACTTGATTATCTCTTCTTCGCGTCTTGCCAGGCCTGCCACCAGTGCTCTTTCTTGAGGCGTCATGAAGAAAAATCTTAATGAACTTATCATGTTTACTGACTTCCCTCCCTCTTTCGAGAGAAGTTTACGGCATCGCCGGCGATATTGCAAGCCTATGCAGGAAACGGCACTTGTGGCACATTCTGTGTCGCCATATCTGGAATAGCAACAGGTGGCACATACGCCGGTAATTTCGCGCTGACGCTGAGCGGGTCGATATACGGGTCTGGCGCAGGTGTAGCAGGAGCTGGCGTGATCGTAGGAACCGATGGAGTAGCAGAAACTGTTGCTGATGGTCCAGCCATTTGCAGCAGATGTAGCGCCAGTTGTGTCGCAATCGCCCGGATATCCGCAACATTCAAACCAGTAGACGCCTGGACTACCACATGTGGCTGTTGTGCGCTCATCGCCTGCTGTACAGGTCTATTGAGCGCATTGCTCGTAAGCATTTTCTGTCTTGCCAGTGCGTCTTGTAACGTCGCTTCGTTATCCTTGCCCGCCTGGATGATCTGCTGAGCATGAGGCGGTACCCAGTCATGCATCGCTTTACCAAAAAGCGGAATGAATGTTACTAAAGCCACAATCATCAACGCTTGCGGGTTAAATGTCCCTGATGCGTTATACGACTGGTAGACAGCGAAGATCACCGTTGACAGGACAGAGCTAAGTACTGCCAGGAATGATTGAATAAGCAGTTTGGTGGCTGGTGAGAGATTGTTATAAAAGGTGACCATTGAATGATTTCCTTTCTATGATATACTCGCGTTGGTGCTGGTGTGGCACTCCAGAAAATAGGAGGCGGGAAAAGCTAGTAGTAAGCTTCCGCGTTGATCACTGGTCGTCGCGCCCTGATACCCCTCAACCAATAGAGGCAACTCTATCGTATTACTATCTACTGCGCAGGGGTAAGGGGCACACACCACCCACACTTCCATAATATTACATAAGACACATTACGCCGCCACATCAGCCTTGATCTGTGCAATCTTTTTGTTGGCTGCGTCCAATTGCTTGTGAGCCGCATCTAACTCAACCTGTAACCCCGAAACATCTACAGCAGGAGCCGCTGGTTGCAAGTGAATGACATACACGCTACCCGCGCCCGGTGGCTTGTCTAAAATGTAGTTCGGGTCGTATCTCAACGTCAATCGCTCGAAATCTTGCTCTGTGATCTCACTGTGATGCAACAACAATTGATCGTACTCATTGGCGGACATGCCAACGGGTTGTTTGGGTTTGCGTTCATTCGACTTCGGCAACCCGGCCATCGTCAACCCTGCGAGGGAGCCACCCATTGTGCGATAAAAATTCAACATCCCGTCATGCACGCTGAAGCCGTTCATGCATATCCAGGAATTCCCGTTTCCAGGCTTGAAGTACGCATTGACTGGCGGTGTGGTTAAACTTATGCTCACGATTGCATTGTCTCCTAACTTTTCAGCTATCCAAACTTCTCTCACAGCCATATGCGCGGCTAACTGCGCATCGGTAAACTGCACTTCTCTGGCAATAAATGGGTCCATGGCAAACACACCGCCAGGGTGCTCTTCATCGAGGACAATTACATGCAGATCACCCGGCCTGCTGGAATAAGGGTCAGGCTCTGTTATCACGACCGGATGACCAGCCTTGATGTGCTGGTGCGCAATGACTACCAAAGCGTTTGCTGTATTGTCAACAGGATAGACTCTTACCCCATAATGCGCCATGAGAGACACATCTGCATGGATATCTGTTCCGCCTCTATATGCTCTGCCAAAGAGTATTTCTTTGAGCACACCGCCTTCGAAGTGTTTTCCGGTATAGTATTCCAGGATACCAGCACAGACCTCTTGCGTACAATCCCAATCCCGATTTGGATCCAACGTTCCATCAGACAGAACGGTTATTCTTTGATTGATGACAGGGAATTGTAATCTCGTCATGATACCTCCTTATTTTTTGCTGTAGCGCGGCCTCCGATACGCTTGTGGCACTACAATTGGCCGTCTTCTTGCATTGTCCGGCGACGTATAGAGTCCGTCCAGCGTTGTCCAAATGCCGCCATTGGCGGCATAGGTCGGACTGATGCCAAGCTCCGCCATCACGCGGTCTTCCATCGGCCAGGGCCAGAGCGGGACTCGCGTGAGCATCCCATTCTGATACCTGTACAAGATATTACAGCCGATATCCGCTCCACCTATCCCCGCTCGTTTCAGTGGCGATGTGGGACTGATGAAGAGCGCGCCTCCACGGCCATAGGTCGCTATATCAAAGCCTGGGTCAACCGTGATATCTGAGGCATCGAGCGACGTGCCAAGCGCGCCATTGCCAAAGAAATCACAAGAACTATGACTTGGAGACCCGTTGATAGCCGTGGTGTTCCCGATAAAAAGGCCATTGGTAATGGTGGTGGTCGCGCCCCCAATGCCCTGATGGTACCCTTCTATGCAGTTACGAAAGGTGCAATTCTGGGCCGTATTTACGAAAGGGTCGCCAGAGAAGAAGCCGGTGCCCTGCAGTTTATTGGTTTTGGTCGAACTCATAAAAGGCGCTTCAAAATAGCAATCCTTGATAAAAAGGCCGGTGCCCACGTTTTCATTCGCGTGAAAGGCTTCCCAGTTGTTATAGAAGATGCTGCCAAAATGTTTCACGTTGTTCGTTGGGAAGTTCGTGAGATCATCGCTATCATGCCAGAGTCCATCGTAATAGTTGGAGTCGGTAATGTCAGCGGCGTTGGCATCGGTCGGGAACGCATGGATGCCGATACAGTTTTCTTCGATCACATTCTGCGAACCATAGACGCCAAGGCCCACGCGTGGCTGGTTGATGTTATTGTCGATGGTGTTCCAATAGCCGAAACACCGGCGAAACACCACGCCATTGCAATGATAGGCCAGGAACATATAGCGTCCTGGACCCCAGCCTGCACAGTCCTCTATCAGGATATTCGTTGCGCCAAATTCACAGGTAATGATACTGTGATTGCCAGGAGCTGCGTGATGCGCGGTGATGCGCCTTAGCGTCACGTTATCGACTGGTCCGCCGCCCGTCGCGCCAGCGTAGATAACGACCGCGCCTCCAAAGGAATTTTGCGCGACAAATCCATCTATTTCCACATACGAACTATCCGAAACAAAGATCGGCTCGTAATTGCCTGCGCTGCCATTCTGCCCATCAATAATGGCTTTCCCATCATTCGCCGCCTTAATGATAATTGGGTAGTCTGCTGTGCCGTGAATGCCGGTCACACGTAAGCCGTGCTCGGTGCTGGTCACCGGGTACGTTCCATCATTCGCGATGAGCGTATCGCCGGCAACCAGCGCGCTTGCTTTCGTTTGTAGAGCATCGCCAGGATTGGCGAAGTAGACGGTCATGGCATATCCTATAAAATTTGACTTGGCTGTATCACAAATTCGCTCTCATTGGCGGCGATCAGCGTCCCCGAGCCTTCGAAGCGATAGAACCAATTGCCGACAATTTGCGCAAGAATATCGACGTGATACTGGCCCGCCGCATCTTTGATCAGTGCATTGTCCACGCCATAGACCAGGGTCGTTATCACGCCAGTCGGCGACTTGTAGTAGGCCGTGACCACGCTCGGGTCGGTGTTCACATTGGAAAGCGCGAAGGTGACGTTCACGCGCACGAGCGTATCTTTGCTATAGACATTCATCAGTTTCTCAACTTCCTCTATCGTTGAGCGTCGCCACGCCGATTTGACTCTCACCGAGCGTCGCCTGTGAGAGCGTTTGATCAGAGAGCTGGGCTTGGGCAAGCGTTTGATCGGTGAGGAGCGCGCTCCCTGGCGGACCGATGATAGGCGTTGTCGTGAGTATGAGCGTGCCTGCAAATGGGCGAGGGACGAATATGACGCTCATACCAACCCTCCTACCGGAACAGCCGCCACGCCCAGCGTGATGGTTGTGGTTGAGATCGCCCCGAGTGTGGAGGGTAATGCTCCGGCAGCTAACGCATTGGCTCCCCGTCTATGCCTGCTGGTGGAAAAGGCAATAGAAAGCGTCTTGCCGTTGTAGGTGTCCGTCGCGTTGGAGCACGCGATGGCCAGGTAGTATTGGCCAGGTGGCAGGTAGACCGCCGTGCCATAGGTATTGATATTAGCACTCGAAGCCACATTGGTCTTGGCGGTGGTATCCGAGCCAGCAACTAGATTTCCCGCTGCTGTATAAATTCCCATGTTGGTCGTGCCGGTCACCGTCGCGCCCATACCCCAACGCACGCTTGCAATTGAGATAGGCGCTTGCAGCTCAAAGGCGTACAGGTAGACGACGTTTGCCGTGAGGACCACTGCAACACTATTGATGTCTGAAGAAGCTTCAGATGCAATAATTGGCGGACTCACACCAGGTGTTGAAATGTAGCTCATTTATTTCCAGCCTTTCACATACAATCCAGCGGTTGTATTGATCGGAAGTGTTGCACTGGGAAAAACATGCACCGCGGTACAGAGCACATCATCGAAGACCATATATTGCCCTGGTTGGATAGGGAAGGACGTCGCTGCCGCTACCGCATCAAACTCGAACGGCACAGGGACGGTTGCAGCGTTATACAGCACGACTTTCCTGACTTGATTGGCAAAGGTAATGGCATCATCTGTTGTTGCGGTACCTGTGCCGCTGGCCGCTATCCAGCCCTGGATGCCTGGCACGATGGTAGCAGTGTTTGCGTTCCCAGTTGTGATGCCTTGAAGTAATCGTTTGAAGAAGGCCATGAAGGTAAAGGTGCCAGTATCAGTGGTAGCTGCTGTATCAGCCTCTGCGCCAAAGGTGACAAAGTTGCCATCTTTTGTCCAGACCGAG
The DNA here is from genome assembly GCA_041499255.1 of Ktedonobacteraceae bacterium. Lineage (GTDB taxonomy): Bacteria > Chloroflexota > Ktedonobacteria > Ktedonobacterales > Ktedonobacteraceae > UBA11361. The sequence goes on from JBGQJX010000021.1 coordinate 8,477, forward strand.
ACAGGGGCTTTGTTTCCTGAGACATCGCCTGAATAGACAGGCCCGCCTTCTAGGGCGACGACTGTCCCCGCTCCATCGGGAACAACTGACGGCATCGGAATCGGTGTTGGGCTTGAGCCATCAAGCGGTGTTGCGGTAAATGACATAGGTTTATCTCTCCTTGTCTCCTGTATCAGTGAGTGTGTCCATAATCCGGATTTGCGTTGTCTGGTTGGCGCGTGTCTTCTCATCGATCAAGGTAATCGCATCATCATCAATTTCGATGCGTAGCCCGCGCCGCTTCAAGGCGTACTCCACCGTCAGCATCACGCGATTGAGATGCACAAGCTTCTTTTCCAGCCGCTCAATCTGCTTTTCCTGGACCTCGTTTTGCGTAGTGAGCGCGGTAATGGCTTTCTCTTGCGCCTCCGAGAGACCCTTCCCAGTATTGCCCCGGAATGCCATCACGGTCCCAACCGCCATGCAGAGCGTGAGCACAATGCTCAGCACAGGCAGCAGTGCATTGAATTCAGGAGGCATGACGTTGCTCCAGAAGTTCTGCAAGTTTGAGTGCTGCCTGTGCTGCGTCATGCGCTGCCTGTGCCGACTTTGCGTTGCTCTCCGCAAGTTTCATATTGCTATCGGCAAGTAACAGCGTCGTTTTTCTCGCCTGCGCCCCTGCCCCGATGGCATGACGAAATAAGAGATACGCCGTGCTAAAGAGCCATAGATAGAATACTAACGTGAGCACTATTTGCCACATACCTACCTCCTTCTCATGTGCGTTTATAGAGTCGAGACCAATCTCCGGCGTCACTGCCGCTACAGGCTTCAATTTGGTACCAGCCCTGCTGTACCATACTTCCCGTTGGCCCTTCTGTCGTGAGCGTGGTTTTGACGCTCCTGATCAAAAACTGGCCATTCCAGACATTATGCGCCGTCAGAAAGACCGAGAGTATTTGGCCTGGCGTCAGACCAAAGCGCCTGGTCGTGGCCTTCAAGAGTCTCCCCAATCCGTTCTGGACGACCAATGCCGGCGCGAGCAGGTCGCCTTGCGCTTTCGTAAGTCCGGTGCCATCGGTCACATGCGTCACTATCCCAGTTCCCACGCCTTCCATTGCTGCCCTGGCTGCCTGTCCTGCGATATCGTCATACTGCGAATAGGTCAGATATTGCCCAGGCCCAGTGAAATTCAGTGAGAATGTGAAATCATAGAGCGGCACTGACGAGTCCTCGGTAATGGTATTGTCCCCAACTGCATAATAGAATTGCTTGCCGGTATCCACATTCTTGACGCCCACTGTACCGACTGATACCGCGCCACTCGTCAGATTGGTGATGGTGATGGTAGGAGCTCCCGCCCACTGATCGCCAAATGTCCAGCTTGTTGAAACGCCGTCGCCTAGCCTGGTCTCATTGATGGTGAGTGAGCCGAGCACATTCTCGACAATCTCTCTATTCCTATAGAGGTCTGAGGCATCCTCCACGGTGATATTGGCGTCTAAAAAGTCGCCTTGCGCGAGTCCAGAGACAGGGGAACCTCCGTCGCTTGCAATCCAGGGAGCTGGAAGCGCGTTCTGTGGCAGAAAGTACGGCACGCGATTCTTATCGATGTTCCACCAGAAATTCGAGGGAGTGGCCAGATCGGCAATGTTTTTATCCATGTACTGGTGATACATGGCGGTCTGTGGGATGAGCGCTCCCGCGGCAATGGTTGTGCCAAAGGCGACCAGGTTGACATCCTGGACCTGCGGAGTCGCCAGCGGATTGGTGCTGGCCAGCCTCAAACGAGTTTGGAGTGTATGCGCCGAGACATCCTGGCCCAGTTGATTAAAGCGCAACTGGTAATATCTGGAAATCCCTGTGCCGGTGATAGAATTTCTTAGGCCGCATTTCCCAGCCCCGACCGGCGTTGCATCGGTGTAGGTGAGCATCTGCACACCATCCATGTAGGCGGTGATGACTGAGCCGATCATCGTGACCCGGAAGCGCTTGTAGGTGCCACGGATCCAATTGATGCCGGTGACCTGCGCGACCTGGGTGCGTGTGCCTGCAAGTATCCGAAACAGCGTAATGCTGTTCTGAGGACTGCCAGTTGCGCTGCCATCGCGCACCAGCAACTCATACACATTATTGGTATCAATGTAATGCCAGATCATGCCGCCATTGTCGGCCTCGTCCATGTCGACCAGCATATCAACATCACTTATGCCAGATACCAGGTTATTCACATAAAAGGCGACATTGCCACCAGAAAGCGTCACACGGCTATTGGCGGTGTCGTATGTCGCAGTCAGATTGGCGCCGCCATTGTTCGTGAGGCTGTAATTGACATGGCTATCGCCAGGCAGAGAGGTGATAATCGTGCCGGCAAACACACGCGGGATAAAACTTATGATCGTACCTGTACTCCCAAATGTATCGACCACTGGCGCGCCTTGCGCCGTCATCCCCGCGATCGCCTGCCCATTCTGCGCGCTCTGGTCTGTCCAGCTCCCTGCGTCAATCCTGGTGTCGACTCCCAGCGTGCAGTCACCTGGCAATACGGCATTCCAGGCAATGACCGAGCCGCCCAACTGGCCCACATTTGCAAGACTGAGCGCAGGAGATATACGATTGCCCGAGGCGTTGAACTGGCCAAGCACACGCGCTACTAAGTAGTCAATGCCTGGCATGGTGGTGATCGTTGAGGTAGTGAGTGTGACGCGCAGTTTGAGATTGACAGCCGCTAAATTCTGCCCAGGTGTCAAATTCGGGATAGGACCACCATTCGTACACGTTTGATAGGTGCTACCATCCACTTGAGACTCAACGAGCAGCGTGTCAGTATTGCTAGCGTCAGATGAAATGTCGCGCCAGGTGATTATTGAGTCGCCATAGAGAGAAGCCCCTGCAAGGGATTGGTTACCGCTTACCCATGTGCCTGTAAGAGCAGGCGCTACCCCAAAATTGTCAAAGAATGCGGTATAGTTGCTACCTGTTCCATTCCAGGTTCTGAGCGCGATGCCGCCCGTTGCTCCAAACGTTGCATCGGTGGCATTGATATATAAAACATCATCCAAATAGACTTTATGATTGCTTCCAGCCACAACTACTTTCAGCCGGTGCCAATTGCCAGATGAAACACTCAACGCCACGTTGCTGATCATGGTAAGCGTCGTTGTCGCGCTATTCGTACCTCTTTGCAGTTTAATCGCGCCAAGCGTCACTTCAGCCATGTAGGCATAGGTTTTATCGTTGTTCTCCCAATGCGTTGTACGATACACAATGCCAATGGAAGCGTTGGCATTATCTACCAATACATCGACTTCACAGGTAAAATCTTGCTGATTGCCGACATAATCTTGACGCGAACGCGCATCTGAGCCTGTTGCCAGTAAGATATGGAACGCCTGTCGATCTGCGATGGATGAAGGAGTTGAGACACCGAACATGGTTTGACTGGTGGCATTGCCATCATCCCAGTTCCTGGTGTAACCGTTGAGCGTCAAGTCTGCCCCTGAGAAATTGCTCAGGTTCGTGAGCGTGCCAGCGGTCCAGGCTGCACTCGTCGCGACGGTATACGCCACATCAGATTTGGATGCATTATAGGTCGGGTCAACGGTGATCTTGACGGCATTCAAGAGTAACTTTTGTTCAGGATTGGCCGTGCCTACTTTCATCGACGGGTCATAGATAAACTCTTCAGCCAGGAGGCACAGCGTCATACCTGAAATCGTGGCACCTGCTGGTAAGTTGGGAAGAGGTGCATTGTTCGTGCAGACTTGATAGGTCAGGCCATTGTCATACGAAATCTTCAGCACAAAGAGCGTGCCTGTCGGCTGTGTGGCATTCCAGTTGACAAGCGAATTCCCGATAAGCGATGCCGCGCTGATGTCTTTGGCATTCGAGACACGCACCGCACCCGAAAGATCGTAAGTGTTCGGTGTGGTCACAATCGAAGAAGAATACCCATTGTTGAGCAAATGTTGTGTCGTATTCTTGGCAAAGTTGAAGAATGAGCCATTGAATTGCACGTTTTTGACCCAACAGGTGTATATGCCTACGGTGTCGCCCTCCGAGACGATCTGGACACTCTGGACTGTTTTCCCGTTGTACTGCGTAAAATCAAAACTTCGATGATACCATTGGCCTATTGCCATCGGACTCACGTCATTCTTTGGATGCGCTCCAACGTCCTGAAAGTCAGCCACGTTTGACGTATCACGCCAACTGTTCCCATCCGTGAACAGGATGTCGAGACCCATCTGGCCTGTTGGGCTGCTTGGGTCTATCCAAATATCGTATGAAAACGTATCGCTCGTAGGGACTGCATGACTGCCGCTCCAGAACTTGACGTAGGTATAGGCATTGGTTGAGCCTGGCTGAGAGCACTTTGCCACCAACTTCACGCTAGATGTAGCAGTCGGCGCAAGCGTGTTTGAGGCCGCTGTGACATTGGTGAGCGTGCCCGACGAAAAGTCGCTGGTGACGTGCTCTAAGAGAGTGACCACGCTTCCTGCCAGGGAAAGTTCCAGGTCTCCGTCTCCGACATTTGAAGCGCCTATCACGCCTGAGAGCGTGCCAGCATTGAAGTCCGTCGCCGTGGCATCTCGATCAGCCGCGTATTTGGCGGTGATGCCCTCCTGGCTGAGCACATTCAAGAGTTGGCAGAAGATTGCCCCTGCAGGGGTATTGGTGAACTCTGGCCCGTCATAGGTGCGCTTCTCAACGAGATAGTGGTTATCGCGCACGCCAGTATCCGTTTTGATGAGGATAGCAGGGCTTTCCCGATCTTCAATAGCCGTCGCCACAAAGCCGGTATAGAGCACGCCATTCACGCTATCAGTGATGCTCACAGGTTGGCCTTTGGTATAGTGATTGGCGCCTGAGTCATCGCGCACGCGGAACATCAGGGTGGAGGCTTGCTTGATGCTATCATCCATATCAAAGCTGCCCTCGTAGACCTGCACAGAGGTACTGGCAATCTTTACATCGAGAGTGCCCATTTACACAGCCCTCCCATTGCCAGCAAGCTTCAATCTCACCAGTCGGTCAGTGGCAACGTTTGTGACCTTCGCGACCTGCACGCTATCAATTTGTAAGATAATGGTCTGTCCGCCAGATGAACCGCCAAATGAGGCCGCGCTATTTGAGCCTCCAACGGGATAGTGATTGATCTTATTACTCGAAACGACCTGCTCACCTCCATTGAATAGTATCAACTCCTTTCCATGCTCACCAACCCAGTGATATCCGGGCGTTGCAGAGTCTGTTCCTCCTGCATACCCGCCAAAGTTCTTGCTGATAATGTTGCCTGAGAGGTTAGGATAGTGGATATGCGCAAAGTTTCTATTGGCCGTATCTGCAGCAAGCCCGCTTTTATTGTCGATATAGGCCGCGATGTTATTCCAGTAATCTTTGGTGGCTTGCAGCAGTTGGGAATAGTCGCCTTTGATATGTCCCGTCATCTTATCGAAGAGATTTTGAGCGTTGGTGGTCAACTCCCCGGTATCCTTTTGCCCCCAAAAGTTCATCTGATCGTAGCTCAACTGTACCTGCTTCGCCATCGTCTGATGCACCTGGATGATACGCCCGGTGGAGCGCTGGATATGATTGCCCATCGTGTCTACCGCGTAAGTCATCCCAAGCTGCATATCATCAGATTTTTGCTTCATGGCTACCATAGCCACGCCAAGCAAAGCAATGGCTCCTACAGCCAACCCAATTGGGCCAGTTGCCGCGTAAAATGCCACCCCCATGGCATAGAGAGCCGGGATGAGCGAGCCGGTGAGCATGTAAGCGGCGGCGCCTGCCTGTACCACTGATGCGACGAGTGACACCACGAACTTGGTGGTAATGATAGCCCCTGTAATAGTTGCCTGTGCGCCTGTGGCGACGAGCGAGCCGACATACATCGCCAGTTTTGCGGCGGCTATGTAGCCCTCGGCGCCGGTCTTGACGAGGCTGGCAATGAACGAATAGGTAATTTTTAGGCTCGCAACAACCGCCTCGATGCCTGCTTTTATCATCGCTGGAATGAAGAGCACGGTCAGCAGTACGGCATTAATTTGAATGGCGTCATGCCACTGACTCCAGAAACCGACGACGCTTTGCACGAACGTGATCATATTTTGTAGGCCAGTCGTCGTATTTTGGACGGCGCTATCCAGGAAACCACTTTTGGTAATCCAATCAGAAAAGCCAGAGATGAGCGGCGTCATGGTATCGAGGACGCGCCCAAACACTGGTAATAGTTTCGTGCCAACCGAAATCATCAAGGCTTCAACAGCCGCTTTGCCTGCATCCAGTTTGAAGTTGAAATTCTTCTGGATATCTGACCAGCCCATGAGGTCGTTGCCGCCCTGCTTGACCGCCGCTGAGATTTTCTTGACATTATCGGTAAAGGTACTCATGTGGGTACCCGTCAACTCAAGAAAACCCATCATTTGTTTTGAGCCACCGGCAATGGCTGCGATGGCAGCGTTATATGCCGCTGAGCCTTCAGGGAACTTCTTACCAACGGCATCAGTAATCATCTTGAGCGCATCAGGTAAGCTTTTTTGCATCTCCTTGGCAATCTGATCTGAGGTCAGGCCAATAGAGCGCAAGGCTTTTGCTCCCGCCGTCGAAGGCTTTTCAATAGCGAGGATAACTTGACGCAAGTGCGTTGCCGCTTGATCAGCGGGGTCTGCCTGCGCAGTCATAGTTGCCAGCGCGGCGGTGACATCCTTCAGCGAAATATGAAATTTGGCAGAGGCAGGCAACACATTATGTAGCGAGCCTGCTAGACCCTCAAAAGTCATCATACCCTGACTGGTAGCGGCAGTCAGGGTATTCATGACCTGCACATCGGTCATACCCTGGCCCGCATAGGCATTGAGAGACGCAACAAGCGCGACGGAGACTTTATCCAAATCAGCATTTTCGGCTTTAGCCGCCTGTGCCGCGACCCGCAAGGCTTCTAGCCCGCGCTTCCCGTGCAGACCGCCGCTCTCTATCCAGTACATTGCCTCCGAGAGCTTGAGCGCGCCGGTGCCGACCTGCGTGGACATTTTCAGCATCCCGTCGCCCACCATTTGCAGGTTGTCCTTGAATTCCCCGGCAGTCGTATAGAGCTTGGTCACATTCTGCTGGTAATCGCCGGCCATTTTGGTAGATGCGACCCCAAAGGCAAGAGCCGCCGTACCGGCAACGAGCAAACCGCCAGCAACAAGCGACCCCACTTTTTTCGCGGAGTCTCCAAAGGACGATATCTCTTTTTTTGCGACCGCGCTTTTGACCGTCAGGTCTGTGATATCCGCTCTGTACCTGACGAGCATGTCGCCTAAGAGTAAACTCATCTAACGGTTTGCCTTTGCATTTATTTTCTCAAAAGCCGCCTTCTCATCCTCATATTGCAATTCGTAGAAGGCCATCCAATCAGTTAATTCGCACTCCCCCATACGCTCCATTAGCTCTGCGCAGGTGCTACCTCCGATTTCTCTGGTGATGAAGTATCTGAAGCGCTCACGGGGATTGTCGGTGAGTTTTTTTTCGCTGCTAAGAGATCATCAGCAGTCAGCCCACACGCCTTTGCTACTAACTCAGAGAGTGGCTTGAGGATGGTCATACCAAAGCCTGCTACCCCGCTGGAGACACCGGTAGCAAAATCAATCGCGCCGATATCGGTATCACTGAAAATGCGCTCTTTGGACTCTCTGAGCACAAGTGATTTACAGACCATAGCCGCGGTCATCATAATCTCATCGTCTGTGCCATCCGGGCCTTCTGCCAGTTTGCCCGCGTGCTGCATGTCGCCTGCTGTCAGTTCGAGCATGGACAACTGACCATCCAACACTTCCAGGTCAGGCAAAGAGAAATCTACTGGGACTTCGTGTAATTTGCGCTGGAATAAGAGCGCGCGCGCTTCGGCTGCATTCATACGTTCCTCTACTTTCTTTTGATGATATTCATTTACTCGAGTACAAAGAATTGCCAACTAGGCATTAAAAAATTCATCGGTCAGTTGAAACACCAGATCCTGCGTCACTACCTTGCCCACGTCGTCTTTGATGTTGCAATCAGAGGCATAACAGAAGCCTTCATAGCGATTGTTTGTCGGTGTTTGAAAGCTCACAATCAGGAAATCACGCGCTACCAGGCTGGCCGCTCTGACGGTGTTTATCCAGAATGAGCCATATTTGAGTGTGCCAGTCAGCAGTGTCGGTGTGAAGCTGTGCGCGCCACTATTGGCCGTCGCGCTGGCAAAGGTGGTGGTATCTTCCGTCTCCATCTTGCCATCGAATTCACATGATGCGGCCTCGGCAAGCTGCGCATACGGGAAGTAGTTGCCTGAATGGAAACGTACTAATGCGCCTGGCAGAGCCTGCGCAAAGGAGATGCGCGCATTGGCCCGAAACAAAGTGAAAGGCGTTGTACCAGTAGGCGTGATGGTAGTATAGACATTGCTGCCATCTACAATTACCGTGATACTCACACTGGGTGACACTCCACCTGTCAAACTGTTATTCGTGAGTGTGATAAGCGCTTCATTGGTCTTGGCCATTGAACCAGCAAACTCTACAATGTACGGAGTAGTAGGCCCAGGCCCACCTGTCACCAGCGCATTGCCAGCGCCGATGCTTGAAAGCGCCTGCAATCTGGTCTGAACCGTTGAAGCCGGGTCATTCCAGTTGATTGCCGCAGTGGTCTGCCCTCCAAAGGTGAGCGTGAAAGTGCCACCTGTCGGCGCTCCCGTGATCGCAATTTGCTGCACTTCGTCAAACTGCGCCTGCACTACCGTCGCCACGCTTTTGTCCAGGTAGCGATGTGCAGCTACGCTCGTCGTAAAGGTGATATTGTCGGAGGTGCTCGTCGCATCGTCAGTCAAGGCCACACTTGGCAAGCTCGCGATGAGCACCTGAGAAGTATATCCAGCTACAGCCATAATGTGGCCTCAACTTTCTTTTGTAAGTGACTAGGCCAGGGTCGCGTTACCGTCCATCAACAGGGCAAAGTCAACGGTTACTTGCGATTTCGGGTCAGTCTTGATGTGATAATCGATGATCCACGCGCCAAACGTAAAGGTATTCGTGCCGTTGGGCGAGTAGATAAAGGTCGTTTTGGTGCGAGCAAAGAAGTTCGTTTCCATCACAAGCTGGCCATTGGTATCGGCCTTGTTCCACGATCCAGAAAGCGTGCATTGCATCCCCAGGAGCGTTGGAATAAAGGTCTTGGTGCCGATAGCGGCGCCGCCTGAGCCTGAAAAGGCGGTGGTTTCCGCATTGTCCATGTGGAACGGCAAGTCATGGGTCATGAGGTCAAGGATGGCATTGGCCCCGATCTTCAGAGTAGCTGGATATGCAGCTATAGCCATAGCAGGAGTCTCCTATTCTTGAGAAAAGCTCTCGTATTCGACAATTCCATGAATAATCTTGTTTGCGCCTGGGTCTGGTAGCACATGCGCCTGTTGAAAGAGCATATACACGAATGCTTGAGTAGCCAGGATAAGCATTTGCTGATCGAGCAAGGTATTCAGCCGGGCTATGATCGTTTGTACTTTGAGTTGACCGCCATACTGGCTATCCCACACATGCACCAAATGTCTCGTCTTATACCCACGCGTGCCAAAAGCATTAAGCGGCGTTTCCGTCGCATCACCTATCGTCACATAGGGCAGCGCTGCGTCATCCGGTACGGCAGTAAAGTCATACACGGCGGCGATGAGCGCCATCAGCGCACTATCTCCCGTGAGACGAGCGTACATGGCCATCTGCACTTCTGAGAGCGATGTTTGCGTGCTCACAGTTGGATCCCGAATGCCGCCATGAGATAAGAAGCGCCTTCAATAAAGCCAGGGTACAAGTGCGGCTGAGCGGCCATCTTATAAGTAGAAAGCTCAATAAACTTCCCGTAAAGCACATCGGTAAACACGGCGCTTTCCAATCCATCCAGGCTCTGTATTTTCTGATACGACTTTTTGAGCGTGCCACCCACATACCCTTTCTTGCCGGTGCTTTGTGGTGTACCTACTGGACATTTCGCTTTTGTGGCTCGTTGACACACCAGAGCCGCTCCAGCAATCGCGTTGCGCGTCTTCATCACCTCTTTGGCATAGGTGCTACCAATTGCCAGCTTGACCGCTTCCAGCTTGATCTCATCGACACCGATACTGTAGCTATAGCCCATTAGTGCGTTCCTCCCGTCGCTTGAAGCTCTTCTAAGTAGAGCAATAACGATTCGTTGCCCTGGTCATAGTTGTCTACGCCACGTATCCAGTAGGTTTTACTGCCATAGACCAGCTTCATGGTTGAATTGATGTTTGTAGATTGCCGGTATTTAATGTAAGCCCGGGCATTCACCCCTGGGTAGGATTGCTGCGCGATGAATTGCTCATACATGCTCCACGTCCGGTAGGTGACGGCTACATGCGAAAGCCCTGGTACATCTGTCCAGGTGCCTCCATTCACCAGGCCGCCTTGTCCATTAGGAGTCCCTGTCAAATGCTGAATCCTGCCATAGATTTTTCTGCCTGAAGCGCTCGACTTGACAATTTTTCGACTGCTTACAGTACCCATTTTATTCAGGCTCTCTCCGGCCAATGCCAGGTGCGAGGCTCTTTGTTCTCATCATAATGAACAGATGTTGCCCACACGACACCTGACCCATAAGAAGCGGTTTGCGGGTCTTTTGGATCCACATCGTTTAAGCAATCCGTAAAAACCAGCAAATTGACCGTACCACTGGCTTTCATCGACTCAAACACTCTCACAATAATTGCAGGTCTGTGATCGCCCTTTGAGTTCCCATCAGGCAACACAAAATGCACTATTCTTCCTTCTGTTAAACCTTCCATATTAAAGTACCCAACTCTTTCTGCCGATGAAGGCATTCAACAATTCCTGTGGCATGGTTTCAGCCAGGCGGTTCTCATATTTCCAGGCGATGTACTGCATGAGCGCCAGCTTCAAGCCTGCTGGCAGCATGGTATAGCCGCAGGTGAACGTCAACCGGTATTGATAGGCAGGCGGCGGATATTGCAGACAGACCACACCGGGCGTCGGCAGCGTATCCACCACATAATTTGGGGTGCTTCCTACCAATGCAGGCCACGTCTGCCAGGCCGCAAAGGCGGTGATGCGATACTCGAACAATGAGACTGCGACCAGCGGCGGCATTGGCAACGGCAAGAGGAAGGGCGCCGGTGAAAATGGATTGGCCCCCAGGCTCTCGTTATAGTTGTAGAAATTCTGATCGTAGAGTAACTTCGCGCCCGTCAAGCTCCCCGCATTGATTTGCGGCATGGTGAACATGGCTTGAATGGTTTGCGGTGCGAAAGCTTTGCCGCACATCCGCTCAGCGTCTTCGCGACACTGCGAGATGAGCGCGTTCAGCACCGTGTCATCGTCCGTGAAATCAACACGCAAGTATGAGCCGGAATTCGTTGAACGTACATCGTTCAATGTGACAGGCTCAATTGTGGGCGCGACGGTGACTTGCCAGTCCAGTTTCAAACTATCCATGTTCGCTATGCCTCATCATACAGGCCCCCAGGCAAGATTGGTAAACGGGCTTCTGTGCCATCGACAGAAACAGTTGGACGCCCAGGATGAAGGCCCC
>JBGQJX010000022.1:0-19568 GCA_041499255.1 Ktedonobacteraceae bacterium
GCGCCGGTGCCGGTAGAGACGGTTACATAGGCACATCTGTCAAAATCATGGAGATTGCCAAATTTCTTTTCGGCAAGCAACCCACAAACCGGGTCGTGAGCAAGCCGCGTGGGACAGCCGAAGCGGTCTGATAAATCCTGGACCAATGGTTTAGCGATATACTCTGGTAGATTGGGAGCAACAATAACTGAGCGTCCATCTCTGGCAATGCGCCCGGCAATAGAGACACCAACGCCTGCCAGGTTCCCCAGGTTACTGCTCTGAATAGCTGTAATCATGCTTTGGAGCTGTTGTTCGTAGTTCTGATGTGTTGGAAACTTTGTCAGATGTGTGAAGTCAGCCGAGTCCAGGGATTGGAAAAAGCCTAGACGTGTATTAGTGCCACCTATATCTATACCAATATAGTTGGGGATGGCTACTTCTTCTTGTATGTTTCTCATGAAAGAGATTATAGCATTCAGGATGTCACCTTGACAGAAGGCCCTGCTTGAGGAGTAGAATTGCATAGTAGAGATTGCATACGAAATCTTATTGAAGGAATAGACGATGAGCTTAACAACCCAGGGGACTCTCGCGTTAATTGGCGCTGGAGAATTTCTTCCACGCATTGCGGCGGTTGATAAGATGTTGCTTGAATGTATCAATGGCTCGCCCCGTGTCGTGATACTGCCAACCGCTTCAGCTCCTGATGGTGCGGGTGTTCCTGAACGCTGGGCTGAGATGGGTGTTGATCACTTCTCTCAACTGGGCGCGGTTGTAGAAGCCGTGATGCTGCTCCAGCGTGAGGACGCGAATGACGCAAGTATCGTTGCAAAGATTGCTGCTGCGAATTTCGTCTATTTCTCTGGCGGAAAGCCGCGTTATCTTCTTGAGACACTGAAGGATTCCGCTGCCTGGCAAGCTATTATGCATGTGCTGGCGGAAGGAGGCGTCCTGGCAGGCTGTTCTGCGGGAGCAATGGTTCTAGGCGGCGAACTTTTCGATTTTCCCAAGTTGTGGCGCACGATACCCGCATTCGGTCTTGCGCCGGAGATAATTGTTATACCCCACTTCGACGAAATACCCCCGGCGCTTACCTCTACGATAAGCCTTACCAGACGAAAGTTAACCCTCACTGGTATCGATGGTTCAACAGCTCTTGTCAGGTCAAACGGGCTTTGGAGTGTATATGGCACTGGAGGAGTGACGGTCTTCGATGGAAACAAAAAGACGCGCTACCATGCGGGCGACCAGGTACCTCTCGGTTAGTGGTTGTAGCCAACCCTGAAAGCGTGTGGCATGCTTTGATCATGTTCCCTATGAACTTCCTATGCCTGAAGAAAGCCAGTGGTCGAGGAACTTTTTCAGAGGAGAAACAGAAAAGCTTAAAAAGAAGCTACTCCTTTATTACGAGGGTGCTCCGCACCGTAAATATTGGGTGCTGTTCGCTATCGACGCCTGTTGTTTCCAGGACAACAAATGTCATGTGATCGCCGCGAAGTGTCCTCTCCCGCACATCTACCAACTGAACAACGCAGGTCACTTGTTCCCCTATACGCAAACGTCGCGTGTAGGTATATTCTTGCTCGCGATGCAACAATTGCATTTTGGAGCCATCCAGTTCCAGGCCAGGAACCTGGACATTGAATGAAGTTGGGAAGGTTGGTGGGGCATATTGTATGACAGTTCCATCTTGATGGAAGAAAGGGTCTCCTATAGCTTCCATGAAGCGTCGAACGGCTTCCAGGCTCACCTCAAAGGTCTGAGGCAATGATTTTTTGCCGATCAGTTGACGATCAATTGTCATGAGGGGCGGCCTCCTGCTCCGGTCGGGAATAAAAAACGACGCCCCTTCTCAAGTAGGAGACTGGACGTCTAAAAATTCATACTGGCGATCCCGATAGGATTTGAACCTACGACCTACAGTTCCGCAAACTGTCGCTCTATCCACTGAGCTACGGGATCAATAGCTTTATTGTATTGCTCTATGGCGTGGATTATAGCACCAGCTTGGGCTCATGTCAATAGTAATAGTCCCCCGAAAAATCAGTATTTACCGTTTTTCTTCGGTTCTCAGGCGCAAGTGCAGCTCTTGTAACTGTTTTTCGTCGACTGGTGATGGAGCGCCTAATAAGAGATCTATGGCGCTCTGCGTTTTGGGGAAGGCGATGACTTCGCGGATGTTGTCTTCGTCTGCCAACAACATTACCAGGCGATCAACACCCAGGGCGATACCGCCGTGGGGAGGAGCGCCGTACTCGAAGGCTTCGAGCATATGCCCAAATTGCTCGTTAATCTGCTCATCATTCAGTTTCATCAGCGAAAAGACTTTGTGTTGAATTTCCGCGACGTTGATACGAATGCTGCCGCCACCTATTTCATAACCATTACAGATGATGTCGTATTGCTTCGCCCGGATGTGCAGGGGATCCGTGTCGAGCAGATCAATGTGGGCTTCATCCATACCAGAGAACGGGTTATGTTCGGCATCAAAACGCTGCTCTTCTTCGTCGAAACGGAGGAGAGGGAAATCGACGACCCAACAGAGAGCCAGCTCATTGGGATCAATGAGTTTCCGGCGTTCGGCTAGTTTTACTCGCAAACGGAAGAGAACATCATTACACACTTTGGGACTATCCGCGACAAAAAGCAGCAGGTCTCCGGCTTCTGCCTGGAGACGGTCAATAATCGCCTGCACCTCGTTATGAGACATGAATTTCGTTAAAGGGGATTTCACCTCGCCACCGGCACTGATTGCCAGGGATACAAGCCCTTTTGCGCCCAACATGCGAGCGAATTCCGTAAGCTCTTCTATTTCTTTGCGGCTGTAACCCCCGGCTCCCGGAACGCGAATACCTTTCACCTTACCATTAGCTGCAAGGGCACTCTGGAATACGCCGAAGGTCCCCGCTTGTGCGAGGTCTGAAATCTCAACCAGCGGCAAGTCAAAACGGAGATCAGGATGATCTGTTCCATAGCGATCCATCACATCTGCGAAACTGAGGCGTGGGAAGGGGATGTGCTTTATGCGTTTCCGCGTAGTCTTCTCAATCAGAAAGATCAACAGCCCTTCAATGAGGGACATAACGTCTTCCTCAGCCACAAAGGCCATTTCGACGTCAAGCTGTGTAAATTCTGGCTGTCGGTCCGAACGTTGATCTTCGTCGCGGAAACATCGAGCGATCTGGAAATAGCGATCTAAGCCGCCTATCATGAGCAACTGCTTGAGCTGTTGAGGTGACTGGGGCAAAGCATAAAACTCACCAGCATAAAGCCGGCTGGGCACAAGATAGTCTCGTGCCCCCTCGGGCGTACTTTTCATCAAAATGGGGGTCTCAATCTCCAGGAAACCACGCTCATCCAGGTAATCACGCATAGCTTTGACCACGCGATGACGAAGCACCATATTCTCGCGCATAGTTGGACGGCGCAAGTCGAGGTAGCGATACTTGAGACGCAGGGATTCATCAACCTGAATTGTATCGGTGATAGGGAATGGAGTCGTACGAGAAGGATTCAATATCTCAATTTGCTCAGCGGCTACCTCGATATCTCCGGTCGAGAGGTTGGGATTCTCCGTTCCCACCAGGCGAGGCACAACAGTGCCCCTGACCTGTACCACATACTCTGAACGAAGCTCTGAAGCGATACGATGAGCTTCTGACGAGCGTTCTGGATCGCAAATCACCTGTGTCAGACCATAGCGGTCGCGAATATCGAGGAAGACAAGGCCTCCGTGATCCCGGCGACGATTCACCCAGCCGGCAAGGGTGACCTGGTGTCCTATAGCATCTTTATTTAAATCACCGCAGGTATTTGTACGATAATGTACTGGAAAAGCCACGATTGTAATACTCCTTACTAGGTTGAGGATGAAAAAAAGAGTTCCTGATTTGAAACACTGCTTACCACACGCTAGGCACAACTATGCTGAGGGTTGGTATTGAAAGAGACGAGCGCAAGCATGGAGGCATTATTCTGTGATATGACATCGACTTGCGTGCCTGGCGTATCAACCGCCATGCTCTTTGGCTGGATAAGCAGGGAAGAAGAAACATACTGCTGCGCCAATTGCAGCGTTACTGCCGCATTGTTGTTGGCAACACCACCACCAGTATTCGTCGGCGTCGGAGTAGTACCAGTCGTTGGTGCCGCGGTACTTCCTGCGCCCATGGTTATCAAATCGAGCACGCGGTGAGAAGCGACATCCATGATATACAGGTGCGGTACACCATTGACAGCCCCGATGGCGAGCGCACTGGACGAAGTAGCGCCAGGAACATCTAACGACTTTGTTCCTCCCGACGTCACCGTTGGCACAGGGGTTTGTGCGATAAACTTCGTATCCACCGGGAGAGGGTGCGCTATAGGTTTATCCACCAAAACGCTGGTTTCAGATGAATTTTGCGACCCGGCTACCAGTTGAAGATTTTGCACCGAACCATCCTGGTGCAGAAAGAAGAGCTCGTGATTGGGGAAAGCGGCGACGCTCACAATAGTATTTGAGGAAGAGAAGGTATTCTCTGTCGTTTGGGCAAGTGGCTTGCCTGCCTTCGGTGAGAAATCCATGATCTGCGTTGCTGTTTGTGCTGTGTTCGAGCTGAAAATAACGTAGACATCTGAACCGGAAGCGGTGATGAGCGTCGGAATCTGGCCAGCCTGAATCAGTTTTGCATCAATCTGAGCGCTCGTAACAAAAACCGGATGCTCAGGTTTTGCCTGTACAGGTGAGAGAAGGCTGAGCGTATAGGCAGTGATGGGCGTTGAAGCACTCGCTTTCGGAGGTTGCGCCGCCAATAAAACCAGTGCGGTTCCAGCGCTGGCGATAGCAAGCACTTTCGTATCGGCAGGAACAGGTAAGGGAACAGGGAGCAAGCTGTTGTTGTTCACCTGGTATAATTTATTATCCGCACCAAGAGCGTACAAAACAGGGGTATCTTGCCCATTCTTCGTCACCTGGACAAGGGTTTTTGCCTGCGTGCCGATTGTGCCATCATTGATGGTATTTGCAGTAGCGTTGGAAGAGCACAGGAGCGTGATAGAGGAGAGCTTGTTATAGCTCACAATCGCAGTTTGAACGCTCTGTGTCAGGTCAGCATCAAGGAGACTAACGACTGACTTGCGCTGGGTGTCGGTTAACGAGTTATCTTGAAGCAGAGTTTGCAGAGTGCTCTGAGTACTCGCAAGATCGTGAAGAGCCGCGGTAGGGTTGGTAGAAACTTCATTGTTGGCTTTGTGAATGGCTACTCTGGCGTCTAGCACGTGTTGTGTTACATTCGTTCCGATTTTCATCTGCGAATAGAAGTACGCCCCTCCACCAATGGTAGTCAGTACTACCAGGATAAGTAAAGCCAGAAGAGGATACAGTAAACGGCTGCGGCCCCGTTTTTGAGTATTGAAAGCAGGTTGGGGCGCGGTGTCTATGCTATCAAGCGCCAGGGGACCACTACTGAAATGTAGAGGGCTGCTTGGAATCCGACCATCGCCTTTCGTTGCAGCAGGAAGAGAGGAACCAGCGATCAATTCAAACAATGTCGGGTCTTCGCCAAATTCACGCCCGCCCACTGGTACTGGGCGGCGGACATTCGGAGGTTCCCAGCCAACCTCCTTCACAGATACGACGATAGCGGTGATATTATCAGGGCCGCCGTTCTCATTGGCGCGCTGTACAAGATGATACACACTATCTTGAGGGCCAGATTGATCAACAATCCGGCGAATCTCATCATCGCTCACCAGGCCCGAGAGACCATCTGAACAGAGTACGAGCCCATCTTTTTCTTCTAACTGTTCAGGGAAAACATCGATCTCAACATCGGCCTGCGTGCCCAGACAACGCGTTATCACGTTTCGCTGTGCATGAGTACGGGCTTGATCTTCAGTCAATAAACCAGCTCGCACCTGTTCAGCTACCCAGGAGTGATCTTGTGAGACCTGCTTTACCTTGCCGTTGCGCACCAGGTACGCGCGGCTGTCACCAACGTTAGCAATGTACGCCATATTGCCACGGAGAACGGCTGCAACACAGGTTGTACCCATGCCACTTCGCAACATGTTTTCTGCTGCACGCTGATGTATCAAGGCGTTAGCGCGTTTGATCGCATGGAGTAATGAGAGGGCAATATCATCGCTATCATCCTGATAGTACACGTTACTAACAGTATCTACAGCTATTTCACTCGCAACCTCACCAGCTGCATGTCCACCCATACCATCTGCCACAATGAACAAAGCACCCTTTTTTGCCATCACCTGCGGATCTTTGGGGATGACATAGGCCATATTATCTTCATTATGTTCACGTTTGCGACCAACATCTGTCAGCTGTGCAACTTCGAGGCGGAGTTGTTTAGTGGCCAACGCACTTTTCTCCCGTAGTTAGTAGCTTATTATTTTGTGCGACACACACTAGGCAATTACTGAGACTTTAGGCTATAATACACCGACACAAAGAAAAACGCAATGCATCTTCTCATTTATGCGCTATTACCGGCGCTCATGCAAGTGCTAATAAATGTGAGTATACTCTCCCAAATCAATGCACGCAAGATGTGTGGTATGGGGGTACTAGACCTATAACGTTACGAAGAGTTACAATTACGGGTATTGTATTAAGAGGCTAGATATGCAACTGACGCAGTTCGGTGAACGCACATGGGTTATCCAGGGTGGAGCTAACATAGGAGTTATTGCCTATGAAGACCGCTGTCTTATCATCGATAGTGGTATGGACAAAGATGTGGGGCGCGAAATCCTGAGCCAGGTTAAAAAGTTGGGCCTGACCCCCAGTGCCCTGTTGGTCACTCACGCGCATGCTGACCATTTTGGTGGAGCGCAGTATCTTGTGCGACAAACAGGTCTCAAGGTCTATGCAACCCGTGTAGAGGCAGCGGTCATGTCCGGACCGATTTTAGAGCCACTCTATCTGTTTAGTGGAGCCACGCCCCCGCGCGAGTTACAGCACAAATTCTTGCTGGCCAAACCATGCCTGGTAGATACTGTGCTCGAAGGAAATGAGCGGACTGTAGATCACATACCGTTACAGGTTGTCCCCCTACCAGGGCACAGCATTGAGCAGGTTGGTGTTGCCTTTGGTGATACATTCTTCGTGGGCGACGCATTTTTGACACCTGAGATTCTAGACAAGCATCGTATTCCATTCTATACAGATATTCAGACAGGACTAAGTACGCTCACTGAACTGAAAACGCAAATCGAATCGTTTAAGTATGTAGTTGCAGGGCACGGCGAGATTTACACAGCAACAGAGAGGGCCAATGCAGCTATCAAATATACGGTCGAGCGCCTGGAGAGCATACTGGAAGACATACGGCATGCACTCGATGACGGAAAGGCGCGAGCTGCGGGAGATATGCTGAAGATAGTAGCCGATGCTCAAGGTGTACAAATTCAGGCGCTACCTCAATATGTTCTTTATAATACCACTCTACAATCGGCATTAAGCACGCTCTATCTAAGAGGTGAAATTTACCCGCTCTTCCAGGATAACTCCCTGGTCTGGCGTAGAAGTCAATAGGCCCATAATTGTTACCTCGCCAATTACAAGGACGTTATACTCCCATGAGGAGACAGTAGGCATGCATATCGGTATTAATGCTCAATTGCTATCCTTCAGCCAAAATTATCGCAATGGCGGAGTTAGTCGTTACATACGCTATCTTCTGAATGAGCTAGCCAAACAACCTGGGAAGCACGAATATACTGTTTTTGTCAATGGGCAGGAAATCGTCGAACAACTTTCGGCCCAACATGCACAAATTACCTTTGTACCTGCGACATGGTCTGAGTCCCAACCAGCAGCAAGAATCGCCTGGGAGCAACTGATACTGCCGTCACTCATTCGACAAAAACATATCGATGTTTTGCACTCTCCAGTCAATGTATTACCGATATTGTTACCGCGATACTGTGCAGGGGTGGTTACCTTGCATGACCTGGCATTTTTGCGCTTTCCAGAGGTTCTAACGCGATCAAAGCGCCTCTATCATCAAATATTTACTGTTCGTAGTATAGAGCGAGCAACAATGGTTATCGCTGTTTCGGATAGTACAAAAAAGGACGCTGTCGATCTTATTGGAGTTCCCGGTGAACGAGTAAAGACGGTATACCCCTGTATCGATGCACGCTTCTCCAGCGCCTATAAGGATGAAGAGCTACAAATTTTTCGCGAGAAACAAGGCCTGGCAGACGGATACCTTCTCTACCTCGGCACATTGGAACCACGGAAGAATATCACTACACTCATTGAAGCTTATGCTCAGTTACGAAAAGCATATGCAATACGTGTAAAACTTGTGCTAGCAGGGGGAAAAGGTTGGCTCTATGACTCAATATTTGAGCGTGTAGAGCAACTAGGCCTTTCATCGGAGGTCCTATTTGCCGGATTCGTTGCGGATTCCGAGCTGGCTC
Source organism: Ktedonobacteraceae bacterium (assembly GCA_041499255.1). Lineage (GTDB taxonomy): Bacteria > Chloroflexota > Ktedonobacteria > Ktedonobacterales > Ktedonobacteraceae > UBA11361. The sequence goes on from JBGQJX010000022.1 coordinate 8,410, forward strand.
TATGGTATAAGGCCGCCTCAGCTTTTGTGTATCCGTCGCTCTACGAAGGTTTTGGGATACCAGTAGCTGAGGCACTGGCATGCGGCGTTCCAGTCATCACTTCAAATGTCTCTAGTTTACCTGAAGCAGGAGCCGGCATAGCACTATGTACTGACCCACAAAATGTGGAAGCCATGGTTGCAGCAATATATACAGCTTTGACAGACCAGACATTTCGGCAGAAGTGTAGTACAATGGCACCTGTAGTAATCCAGCGATTCTCAGCACAAAGGATGGTCGAGCAGATCATCCAGGTATATGAACAAGCAGCAACACTACATAGCACCACACAAAAACGTATCCAACGTATATCGTTTGTTCGTTAGTGTAGGATGTAGGGATAGAACGTAAATTGTGAATAGTAGTAAACTTTCTGAAACGACCAATCTGAGTCCAGATACAGATAGGACAGGAGCTCTAGATATGACGGCAGGAGCAACTGGCCCTATCATGAAAGCTATCTCCAAGAGGCGTTTACATCGTCGTCAATGGCGTATCTTCGAGGTTGTCGCCATGGTGTTGCTGGATGCCGCATTGATATACGCAGCATTCCGGCTAGCATACTTTATGCGCTATTATGTTCTCTTTCAGAGTCATTTTCTGGCGTTTCTGCGCCATAATATTGAAAGCTCCCTTACTCGTAGCGCAGACTCTTATACGCCTCTCAGTAACTTTGCAGGTCTTGAAATCAGTATTGTGATTGGTTTGATTACTATATTTACGATACGTGGGTTGTATAAAGTTCGCCTGACGGGAAGCTGGTTTCAACAGGTGTGGACAATTGCCAGTTCGGCTACTGTCGGACTAGCGTTTCTGGTTACGTATTACTTCATTTTCCAGCCACCTTCAAGTTCTCGTCTGCTTGTGCCGTTCGTCTGGGCAATGGCCATTATCGTGCTATCGCTCGGGCGTCTGATTGTATCAGTAGCGATGGGCTTGCTCTACCAACTTGGCCTGGGTGAAACGCGGCTGCTGGTTGTTGGCTCAGGGCGGCTCGGCAAGATGATGATGCAACACATAGCGGCCAGCCCCGATCTTGGCTATCACATCGTTGGTTTCTTAAACGATACGAGCGAACCACCTAGTGACTTTGGACGTTTTAAAATGTTAGGTACGTTAGAAGACCTGGGATTGGTGATTCGCTCCCTGCAAATAGATGAAGTGATTATTGCCCTTCCCTCGAATATGCACCAGCAGTCTATCAAAAGCGTCCGTCTATGTGAACGGCTGGGGGCTTCATTCAAACTTGTACCTGATTTATATGAATTGAGCCTTTCACGCATCGATATGGAAGCCGTTGAAGGTATTCCACTGATCAGTATCAAGCAGATCTCACTGAACACTGTACAGCGCATCATTACGCGCTTTGTTGATATATTAGTATCTCTGCTCATTCTGATGCTGGGATCACCACTCTGGTTATGTATCGCGTTAGCAATTCGCCTCAACTCACCTGGGGAGATCATTTATAAGCAAACACGCATAGGTTTAGATGGGCGCCCATTCAAAGTATATAAGTTCAGGTCCATGTATATGAATGCAGACCAGCTCACGGCATCTCTGTGGGTAAAGAATGAAGCGCAGGGACCACTCTTCAAGATGAGGGATGATCCGCGTATAACGCCGGTGGGAAAATTCTTGCGCCGCACCAGCTTAGATGAGTTTCCACAAATCATCAATGTATTAAGAGGAGAGATGAGCCTGGTTGGGCCGCGCCCGCCGTTATCCAGCGAAGTGGCCCAATACGAGGATTGGCAAAAAGGCCGCCTGGCAATCAAGCCTGGCATGACCGGATTATGGCAAGTACGAGGTCGCAGCAATCTGAGCTTTGACGAAGGAGTGTTGATGGACCTTTACTACATCGAAAATTGGTCGCTGCGCCTGTATTTCCTCATTCTCTTCCGCACTGTTCCCGCGGTCTTAACCAATCGAGGAGCGTATTAATGCCATGAAAGTAGCGTTGGTTCACGACTACCTCAATCAAATGGGCGGCGCAGAACGGGTCGTTATGGCGTTACACGAAATTTTTCCTGAAGCGCCCATTTATACTTCTATTTACGATCCACAACGTGTTGACGCGGCATTTCAGAAGATGGATATACGTACATCCTTCATGCAAAAGCTGCCAATGGTTACAAAACACCACCAGCCATATTTACCTTTTTACCCGTTTGCTATGGAAAGCCTGGACTTACGAGGTTATGACCTGGTGCTAAGTAGCTCCAGCGCCTTTGCCAAGGGAGTAATTACGAGACCTGAAACGCTGCACATTTGCTATTGTTATACCCCTATGCGCTGGTGTTGGAACTATGACGAATACGTCGAACGGGAACAATTGGGTAAGATGGCCCGCCGCATATTACCCTTCTTGATCACAGGGTTGCGCAGCTGGGACCAGACCAGCGCAATGCGGGTCGATCATTTTATCGCTATTTCGCCGGTAGTGGCTGAACGAATCCAGAAATATTACCGCCGTGACGCGGTGATCATTCCACCCCCGGTGGAGGCACGTCGTTTTAGCTTCGATCCAACAGCACAAGTGGAAGATTACTTTCTTATCGTCAGCCGCCTGATTCCATACAAACGTATTGATGTAGCAATAGAGGCCTGTAATGCGTTACAGTTGCCCCTGGTCATTATTGGCGGCGGTCGTGACCTGGAACGACTCAAAAAAATGTCAGGACCGACAATCCGTTTCATGGGCCGACTCTCAGACGAGGAGGTCCTGCGCTATTACGCCCATTGTAGAGCGTTCCTGTTCCCTGGCGAAGAAGATTTCGGCATCACGCCCCTGGAGGCGCAAGCAGCAGGTCGACCTGTGATAGCCTATGGCGCTGGCGGGGCGCTTGCATCGGTGGTTGATGGTGTTACAGGGATGTTTTTTAATGAGCAAACAGCGAAAAGCCTTGCAGATGTACTGATATCATTCGATGAACGTAAGTATGACCCTCAGACCATTCGTAACCACGCGCTTGAATTTGATCTGCCGCATTTTCATCGCCGGATTCTCCAGTTCATTGAAGCCAAAATGGGCGAGGAAAGACCAAAGGAGTTGCGTACTCCCACAAGCGACCTGGTACGATAATAAAGCACGAGTGGAGACTCAGCGATTACCCTTTGTGTAAGGAAGAGATCCACTTTTATTTCTGTGCTTTCAATAAAAACAGCATTAGAGAGGTTACATCCGTGGAATTACGGGCTTATTGGAATATTATCTGGCGACGTGCGTGGCTGGTGATACTGGTTGTAGGAGTGATGGCCCTTTACGTCGGATATCAATATTATCATTTACGCAAAACCCCTGGCGCGTTGACCGCGTACCGTTCAGATGTTACGATACAGATTGGTTTAGCGGCATCTCCCAACGGGGCGGCTGACAGCGTCATTGTTTCAGAAGCGCTTGCCGATGCAATGGTCATGAGCCCTATTCTCGCCTCGAAAGAATTTGATACCGAGGTTTCTCACCAGGTAGCATTAGATATGCCTCAAATTGTGCAGCGTTATGGTGCCAATCCCGATCTTGGTGATTGGCAGAACCCAGGCGCAATAGGTGGGGCATTAAGTTCCGTACACACTCACAGCCTGGTAACGGTCAGCGCCACCTGGAGTTCTCAGGCTGGGGCATGGGCGATCACGAATGCTGTCGGCGAGGTAAGCGCAGCCCATATCTGCACCTACCTTAATTATGTGGTTCCCAAAGAAGCCTCATGTGCTACAACCACTGATACGACAACGCCCGCTTTGACTGCGCGCGTAATCAGCGCTGCGACAGACCCGGCGAAAGTGCCAGGTTTATCCGCAAGCAAGCAAACATTATTGGTGATCCTGTTGCTGGTGGCACTGCTGGTTGGTATTGCCCTGGCATTTCTTGCCGAGTACCTTGACGATCGAATCCATAACAAAGACGATGCGCAGCTACTCCTCAAGCTTCCAATTTACGGAGAAGTGCCGCGCGCCCCAACAGTAGGCCGAAAGAGTGCATAACCACCGCTTAATGTGAAAATTGATTTGTTTAGATAGAGGAGCTATTCCGTGAGTATTCGCTCACAAGAGCATGTAGCACTGCTTACAGATTATGATATAGGTTCCGCATACAGTGCAGCCTATTATACATTCTATGCAAATATTCGTTTCAATTGGAACAACGAACAGCGTATTCACACACTGCTGCTCGCTCCACCTGCGCATTACATGGGGCAGGCAACCGTCGCGGCCAACACGGCGATTGTTGCCGCACGCAGTGGCATACCAACAATTTTAGTCGATGCGGACCTACGAACACCCAGCCTGGAGCAGCGTTTCGGCCTGGATAAGAGATCCGGGTTCAGTGATCTGCTAAAAGAGGCAGAGGAATCGATCACCGCCGAGAAAGTTCAAGAACATTTGAGAGAAACCTTTGTTGCTGGCTTACGCCTGCTTAGCGCGGGGACTGCTGCCGAAGGTCCAACATTACTGCTCTCAACGAAACTACAGCTAGTTGTTCGACAAATTTCTCTCCTGTTGTCGGAGACAGAAAACGCGACAGGCGTTGTTATTTTCAATAGTCCACCAGTATTAGTAGGGCCTGATGCATCACTGGTAGGGACACTAGTAGAGCAGGCAGTTTTGACTATTGGAAAAGGTCATACAACCCGTACACAAGCAAAACAAGCGCAAGAGCAATTAGAACGTGCTCATGTGAACCTGGTTGGCATTGTCATGTTAGATGTATGAGAGGGCATTTCATCATTCTAATCCTTCTCAAGGACGAACCAAACGCGCTGGGAAGTAGGCGGCATCGTTGCCACAACATCTCACATCTCAAATAAACATTGACAGTCCATTACCTGCTTAATATAGACGAAGCATCTTTGAAAGGTACATTGAGACATATGCCCAATGCATTGATTACTGGAATCACAGGACAGGATGGCAGTTACCTCGCAGAATTCTTGTTAGAGAAAGGGTACCGCGTCTATGGCATGATACGCCGCACCAGTACATTTAACGACGAACGCATCCGTCACCTACTCGATCGCATCGAGTTGATAGATGGCGATCTCCTTGACCAATTCTCATTGATTCAAGCGCTGCGCACAGCGCGTGCGGATGAAGTATACAACCTCGCAGCCATGTCGTTTGTAGCCACATCATTTCAGCAGCCCGTTGCTACAGGAGAATACACGGCGCTGGGCGTTGCCCGAATGCTGGAGGCCGTGCTTCTGGCAGATTGGCCAATCCGCTTCTACCAGGCGAGCTCCTCTGAGATGTTTGGTAAGGCTCAAACAGTCCCACAAAATGAGCAAACTCCCTTCTACCCGCGCAGCCCCTATGGAGTAGCCAAGCTTTACGGGCATTGGATCACGGTGAACTTTCGCGAGAGTCACAATATGTTTGCCTGCTCAGGAATACTATTCAACCACGAATCGTCCCGGCGAGGACACGAATTTGTGACCCGTAAGATCTCTCAGGGTGTAGCGCGAATCAAGCTAGGTTTGCAGGACAAATTGGTACTGGGCAACCTTGATGCACAACGCGATTGGGGCTTCGCTGGAGATTATGTAGAGGCTATGTGGCTTATGCTCCAACAGGAGAAACCGGATGACTATGTCATCGCCACCGGTGCCACCCACAGCGTCCGTGACTTCGTCGTGACGGCCTTCGCCCATGTGGGCATCCACGACTGGCAACGCTATGTGGAAATCGACCCGCGCTTCTTCCGACCGGCTGAAGTTGATCAGTTGATCGGAGACGCATCCAAGGCTCGCCAGCAGTTGGGTTGGCGTCCTCGTGTAACCTTCGAGGAACTGGTCAGTATGATGATAGAGAACGATCTACAACAGGTTTCGAGTTAAGCGCAAACAAAAAGGTAGTTCCTTCCAGATCTTAAACTCCGTTGTATGAGTATAATACGTAGCAAGTAAATCAAATCCATCTCTTTGCAAGGAGAGTATACTATGCGGGAACGCCAGGACCAGGAACCTAAAGAAAGTTTTTCCGGGCAATATTCTGCCGATTTCAATGGGACAGGAAGGCAACGGGCTATTCCACGTCGTCCTCCTAGTATGGCTCGTATCGATCGTCCTCCTACAACCCCGCGTGTAGCCCGTCCACAACGTGAAGTTCCAGGTAAAACAAATTGGAGACGGCGGCTGTTCTTCTGGGGGATCGTCTTTGTTGTATTTGGTGTCCTGGCATGTGGCATTGGCTATGCGGCAGTGAATTTTTTCGCAGCAACCAACGCTGGCCTGGAACCAGCCAAAAAGGCTACGGATTTTCTTCTGGCCATATCTAATCAAAATTATGAGCAGGCGTATAACGACCTGGATGCAGTAATCACCGTCCAGCTCACGCCAGACGACTTTAAACAGCAAGCCCTGACGACTGATCGTTGTTACGGAGTAGTGACCAATTATGACGAGGTGCAAGACAGCGCCGTGCAGAATAACGCACAAAGCTATAGTTTAAGCTACACCATTACGCGCAGCAAGCTTACAAAACCATACACGTTACGGATGACGGTGCGACAAGATAGCTATGGCGACTGGAGAATCAGCAGTTACGGCAACAACAATGATTTAGGACCAGGACAGCCACCATGTAGTTAGATACTATGACAAAACTCCCTGGAGCTCCAGGGAGTTTTGTCTGTTTGCAGACGGCAGGTACGCTTTAGGATCCTGTATATCAACCTTGTTGGAGTCTACGAAATACCTTTAGCAACTCTTGTTTCGTCGCAGGTAGGACAGGTTCTATCGCCAGGCGATGCAACAGGTCGATAGTCTTTCGTACCTGTTCAACATAGTTGGTGCAGCCTTCACATCCTGCGATATGTTCCTCGAATTTTCCGCGTGTGCGCGGCAAGAGCGCTTGTTCAAGATAATCGGTGACAAGTTCCACAATATCACGGCAGGTAAGTTCGACTTCAGAAGTGGTCACTTCAAGCTCCGTCTTCTTCACAGTACGTGCCAGCAACCTATTGAAAAATTCTCTTGCTCTCTTCATCATGCTATGCCCTCCTCCCCTCACCAAAGTACTGTTCAAGAACCTGGCGTACTCGCGAGCGAGCCCGGTGTAAAAGCACTCTTTGATTAGTCTCAGATATAGTCAGGAAGTTACAAACCTCGGGAGCGGACCACCCTTCAATATCACGAAGCGTGATTACCTCGCGCTGGCCAGCAGGCAGCAGCGCGATTGCTTGCCGAATCTGTCCGCTTGTTTCCTCTGAGAGAAGACGATCCTCGGGCATCTCATCCCAGTTTTTAGGGAGAGATATCCAGCGATCCGGAGAATCAGGATGATCCGAGGCAAAGAAGAACTCAGGATCTACTGCCGGTTCGTTGTGGTCAGGATCGAAGTCCGATAACGCAGAGAAAGGGATACTGCGGCCTTCACGCTGAGCACGTGTTTTGGCACAGTTGGTGAGAATCCGAAAAATCCAGGTTTTGAGTGAAGAGCGTCCTTCGAAGCGTTTCAGCCCCTGCAGTACACCTAGCCACGCCTCTTGAACAACTTCCTCCGCCAGCGGCCTGGTCGAAACAAAGATCTGGGCCAGGCGCAACATGGAGGCATGATATTGCTCAATCAGCGACATAAAAGCAGCCTCGTCACCACGACGAAGCAACTCTATGAAGTGCATGTCGTCAGCAGACGCCATTCCGCCAGTAAAACCAGGCGTATCATCTTTTTGCTGGACTTTAGCGATATCAGATACACCCTGTGGGGGAAGTATTCTTTCGTTCATCAGCCCCTGTCCTGCTATATGAGCAACTGAGTACTCTATTGACCTGTGGCCTTTAAGAAGGAACCCGGAAGAAGCTCAGAGGGCTCTTCCGGATTTGAAGGGAGGCTACGCTTAAGAGAATGCATTCTCGCCGGTGATAGCGTGGCCGATAATGAGCGTGTGAATATCGTCAGTGCCCTCGTACGTATAAACAGACTCGAGATTGTTGGAATGACGACTGATGGGGTACTCCAAAGTGATACCATTTGCGCCAAGGACTGAGCGGGCCTCGCGGGCTGTTTTGAGCGCTTCACGCACGTTGTTGCGCTTGGCAAGAGAGATCTGGACTGGGTGTAGGAGACCTTCATCTTTCAAGCGCCCAAGCTGCAAGGCCAGGAGTTGCGCCTTCACCAGTTCAGTTGCCATAATAGCGAGTTTTTGCTGTACAAGCTGGAAACTGGCAATTGGGCGGTTAAATTGTATGCGCGTCTTCGCGTAGTCAAGAGCTACTTCGTAACAGGCTCTCGCGGCGCCAGTCGCACCCCAGGCAATACCAAAACGCGCTTCATCAAGACAGGAGAGTGGTCCGCGCAGCCCGCGTATGTTTGGCAACATGTTCTCGGCTGGAACGCGACAATCTTCAAAATGCAGTTCAGAGGTGACGGAAGCGCGCAATGAGAGTTTATGATGAATATCGCTGGTGGTGAAGCCGGGCGTACTGCGCTCAACTATAAAACCTCGAACGCCGTCTTCGGCTCGTGCCCAGACTATGGCCATATCCGCTATACCGCCGTTGGTGATCCACATCTTCGAGCCATCCAAGACGAAACTATTACCGTCACGGCGGGCAGTCGTACGCATACTGCCAGGATCACTGCCGGAGTCTGGTTCCGTCAAGCCGAAACAGCCTAATACTTCGCCGCGAGCCATAGGTGGCAGCCAGCGCTGTTTCTGTTCCTCGGAACCGAAAGCAAAAATAGGGAACATGGCGAGCGAACCCTGAACAGAGACAAAGGAGCGCAATCCACTATCGCCAGCCTCTAGCTCCTGACAAGCCAGGCCATAGCAGACAGCGCTCAAACCCGCGCAACCGTAGCCATCAATATGCATGCCCAGCAAGCCAAGTTCGGCGATCGCTGGAATGAGATCACGTGGGAAGGTGCCAGCTTCAAAATGTTCCCCGATGACCGGCAATACACGCTCGCGTACAAATTTGCGTACGGTATCACGCACCAAACGCTCTTCTTCTGAGAGCAGATGATCGATATAATATAGATCAGTCGCCGGAGGCATTTGTACCTGGCGCTCAACTTTTGTATCTGTCATAGAGTATTTTCTGCCTTTCGCAATACTACAGCACAGAGTTGCGCTCCTCGTTGAGTGGTATACAACCCTTCAGCTATTATATCTCAGAAATAATTCTGCTTCATAGTTTCGTCCTCTTAAGGGTCTATAACCTTTGGAGGGGAAAATCAATGCACACATGTAGGTGCCGCACGTCGTGCCCAATGATGCAGATTGACAAAATAATCCGGACAACGTAGGGGCCGATTTATCGGCCCTCGCTGGCTTTTCCGCTCTCCAGGTGAATAAGTTAATAAGCATAATTGCGCCCTCCTGGTGAACTGCAACAGAAAAAGGGTGGAAGAATCCTACAAGAAAAGGAGAAAAGAGCAGGTCATGCTGATTGACCATCCACCCTCTAAAAGTGTATCATATAAAGGCTATAATAACAGCCATCTTCACAGCGGAAGTAACTTCTCGTCTGAGTTATAGAGGTCACCAGGCGTTGATAGAGAAGAACATACCTCTCTTTTGAAACGGACTTATGAATTATCCATCTTTCTGGGAAACCTTACAACAACCGATCATTGGGCTTGCTCCTATGGATGGCGTCACCGACGCGCCCTGTCGCACGATGCATGGCCTCTATGAGCGCCCCGACGTGGTGCTAACAGAGTTTACCAATGTCGAAGGGCTTTGGCGCGGGAGTGACCGCATCTATCGAGATTTTCTCTACACGCCTGCAGAAAGGCCCGTGGTAGCACAGATATTCGGCTGCCAACCAGAATACTTTTACAAAGCGGCACATGTCGTCTGTGAACTGGGTTTTGATGGTCTCGACATCAAGAAAGGAGTTCCACAATTTCAGGCGGGTCAGTATGTATCTCGTAACGCGGCTTCGTGCCTGTCTTCCACACGGTTACACTCAGGCCGAAAAATAGCACGGCATCAAGGTTAAACTGGAACGACGGGTTAAACTGCGAGTCGTCTACTTTTTCTCTCCATTCTCGACACTGCTGATGAAACTCAGCAATGCGCCGCTCCAAATTTTCCTGTTTTTGTTGCATTCTTTGTTCATCGGCAAGATCACGTCTTGCCTCTTGTTCTTGCTCTTCAAGTGCGGTCAATTGCGTGTTTAGAAACGCTACGGTTTTTTCGCTTAACGTTTTTTTCCGCATCTCATTAGCCAGGTTAATGCGATATGTCTCCTGTTCGCGCAGAATAGCATTGAGGTTTCTGAGCTTGCGTTGTTGCTGTTTGTGGGCGGGGTTTTTCTCTTGCAATTGTTGTATCTTCTTGTCAACAATTGACGGGTCGCGAATAAGCTCTATAATGTACTCTGCAACACCACTATCAAGCAGATCAACAGCGATGCAACAGCCTGAACACTTCCCTCCTCCCTTGAGATACGGCTTATCACAATCATAGTAAAAGTATGCTACCTCTTTTCCTGACAGTTGGGCATCAACAATCCGCTTGACACGAAGAGAACGACCACAGTACGCGCACTTAGCGAACCCGCCACGCATCAGGCTTTCTTTTGAGGTCTGGTTATTGCGGGTCACTAAGTTTTTGTTTTGCGCGACCCTTCTGTTTGCTTTCTCAAACAAGTCATTTGTTATAATAGCCGGAATGGAAATTATGACCTGTTCATCCTCAGATGTGACCCGTTTGACAGGTTGTTTGTATCCTGGCATCCTGCCAACGGTTGCGCGTTTGAATTGCCGATACTCACCATAATAGGCAGTATTTTTGAGAAAGTTGCTTATGGTATTGCGTTGCCAAACAGACCCTTCTTTCATCCCTTTGATCCGCTTCTCTCTCGTTGCGTATGGTGTCGGGATGCCTTTGGCGTTGAGTATTCTGGCAAGTTGGTGTGTTGACACACCGTTTGCTGCTGACTCAAAAATGAAAATCACGACCTTCACTTCTGTCCACTCTGTACCGTTTTCATCCACAAAAATAACGGCATTGTTTAGCTCGTAACCTATTCTTACGCTTTTATCATTGAGTACAAACTTGTACCCGTACAAGCGGTCACCAGTGCCGATTATTTGCTGAGGGATACCTTTCTCTTCATTGCCGAGTGCTTTTTCCCGCTTCCCGTCTCTGGTTCGTCGAACGAAGTCGTTGA
>JBGQJX010000023.1:0-19425 GCA_041499255.1 Ktedonobacteraceae bacterium
GCGCCAGTTGTGAATGTGAGCAGTGTCGATCAACCAGGCAGCATGGGCCAAAAGTGCGTTAATTGTTAACGAAAGTTACAAAAAACGTTGTACGTAATGTGGGGATGGATGGAGTGAATAGTACCAATTTTTGACTTATCAATTTTAAAAATGGGGTTTAACATGGCAACAAATGGAATGAATGCCCAGGTACACACCACGACAAGAGGCCAGCACCGCTTTGCATGGCTTTTTTCGAACGTTGCTCTGCGCTTACTTATCGCCTTCCTGATTAGCTGGATAATTCTACTGGCCTTCTTCGTGTCAGGCGTGGTCTCCCACTAGTTTTCTGGCTGGACTTCTTTCTCAAAGTGCACTGCGTAGCGCCCTTCTAGGCACTGTTTTTACCAAGGCTTCCCTGGCGCATCAAGCGTTGTGTTATGGGTAATATGCGTAGAGAGAGCGGGAGTCGCGATACAACTAAGTGCAAGCCTTGCAGTGTAAGTTCAAAGGCTTGCTGTTGTCGCGTGCTCCACTCTATACCAAAGATTTCGCGAATGGGCTGGGGCAAGAGTGCATTCGTTATTTGGGCATTCAGGTGTAAAGCAGGTCGTAGAAAGGTGGGCGTACGTGGGAAAAGCACCTGGCGTGCCAGTTGGCGTGACTGGGCCGTTGCCGCCAATCGGTCACTGTGCACCATTTCATGGACATATTGCCGTAGGTCGTACACTGTTTCGGGCATATCCTGAGGAGAAAGACCAAGCAAGTGCGCTAATGTCTTCGACTCTTGGTAATACTGTTCCTGTTCTTGCTGGCTGAGGGGTCCAATGAGGAGAGGATAGGTATATAAGATAGTATCGATCAGGGTAGCATGCACCCAGAGCAGCAGTTCAGGGTCACGAGCCTTGTAGCTCGTGCCGCTACGATAGGCGCCAGCCTGATCTGGCAACGTGCCGAGGACATGCTTATGGAGATGGTTGATTGTGCGGGCAGCATCATGGATGGTGGCAGTAGAGCCAAAGGTAATCTTCTGGCCTAACACGAAAGTGTGTTCCGCGCGGCCAAAGGGATCTGTCATATAGCGACTATGCTCGAATACCCCCGCCGCTACCAGTGGATGGGCTATTTGCATCAGTACTGCGCGGGTACCACCAAGCGTAATCGCCGCTTCGCTGGCAATTTTCCACGTTGCGCTGCCCGGACCATAATAGCCGTAATCCATACTGTGTAACCGTCCGTTCTAGTGCTTTGTTGTCCTGTTACTCCTGTTGCTGGACAGGGACCTCAGCCATTCTCTGTCGGAATGCCTGGCCAGCAAGTTGTTCCGCTTTATCCGGATCATCTTTCATGATCTGTAGCATGAGGGCTATATCGGGGTTGGGAGCCAGGGTCAGGTCTCGTCGTTCCTCGGTCACTGCTTGAAGAATCTCAGCTGCGACCTGTTGTGGCGTGAGGAGAGCCTGAACATTCAGCAATTGCATAGCATCTTGTTCCTGGTGAATCATCGGCGTTTCCACCCAGGCCGGGTAGACCGTGGTCACTCCAATGCCGCTACCGTGTAACTCGGCTCTAAGCGCTGTAGAGAAGCCTCGTATCGCCCACTTGGAGGCGCAATAAGCGGTGAGCATAGGTGCGCCGAGCTTGCCAGCGACTGAACTAAGAAATACAAAATGGCCTGACTGTTGCTGGCGCATGGTTGCAAGGGCTGCCTGGACACAATGATATGTACCCATGAAGTTGATATTCATCATTGTCTGCATCTCAGTGGCCGTGAAGAGGTCAATAGGGCCACCACGTCCGATACCTGCACTCGTTACCACAAGATCGATCCGTCCACACGTTTCGATGGTTTGGCGCATCAGGGCTTGTACTTGCTGTTCGCTCGTGACGTCTGTTGGGATGTCCAGGATAATGCCTGTTCCATCAATGTGGCCCTGCTGTATGTGCTCCTTTGCTTTGTGCAACCCCTGGCGATTGATATCTGCTATGACAACATGCGCACCTCTTGCGTACAAGGCCTGCGCTGTCGCCAGTCCAATGCCACTTGCGCCGCCGGTGATCACTGCCACTGCTCCTGCGAAGTTCGTCAATGCCATGTGTATACGGCTCCTCTCACAAAAAAAACAAGCGGTATATGGGTAGTATACTCCGGGTGGCTGAGATTTGCCACTTTACTATGACCTTGTCTGCCCGCTGATCGAGCGGCATTCAGGGAAGACTAAGAAATAGCCAGTGTGAGAGCGAGCCGATTCAAAAGCTCTACGCGCAGCATATTTGCATGGTATAATTGTACAGTCTTTTTCATAGGCAGGAGTAAGGAGAGGTACAATGACTCAATCCTCCCCCTTTTTTGAAGGAATAGCAGCGAATACAACCCGTGCCGAACGGTATGCAGCAGGCAAAGCCTTGCGTTCTAAGGCTTCCCGTACCAGCCATGGAGAGTGGGCTCCCGCGGCAGGCCGTCCTGATCCCGTTGATTTGCTCGAGGAGTCAAACCGCATGCGCGTGCCGCACCTGGTTCCTATCCGCTATGGGCGCATGTCCCTCTCACCGTTCACTTTCTTACGCGGCTCAGCGGGGGTCATGGCGCGTGACCTGGCAAACACGCCAGTTTCTGGCATGAGGGTGCAGATCTGCGGTGATGCGCACCTGAGTAACTTTGGCTTCTTCGCAACTCCTGAGCGTAACCTGGTTTTCGATATCAACGACTTTGATGAGACAATGCCCGGCCCCTGGGAATGGGATGTGAAGCGCCTGGCGGCCAGTATCGTGGTGGCAGGACGGCAGAAGGGCTTTAAGGCGCAAGAGAACAGGCGGGCGGTCATTCAGAGTATAAAGGCTTACCATACTTTGATGCAGAACATGGCCGCTATGCAATATCTTTCCGTATGGTACATGCATTTCAGTGTCGATGAACTGATGGAAATGGTGAACCGCAAAGAACAGGGACGCCTCCAAAAGCAAGAGAAGCAGGCAAGACGCAGTGTGAGCCTGAAAGTCTTTCCCAAAATGGTGGAGGTCGTCGGTGGTCTGTATCGCATCAAGGACGAGCCACCGTTGATCGTTCATTACGAGGACCTTGGCGATGTCAAAAAGACGGAGGAGTATGAAGCCGGGGAAGTCAAGGATTATTTTGAAGCCTACCTGGAGACACTGCAAGATGACCGGCGTGTACTACTCAGTCGTTACCACTTCGTCGATATGGCTCAGAAAGTAGTCGGAGTGGGGAGTGTAGGAACGCGCGCCTCCGTCGTGTTGCTCATGGCGGGAGGTGACGGAGACGATCCGATCTTCCTGCAGATCAAGGAGGCACAGGCATCAGTGCTTGAGCCTTATGTCGGTAACTGTCTCTTCCCAAACCATGGGGAGCGCGTGGTTCAGGGGCAACGACTGATGCAGTCAGCCAGCGATATCTTTCTGGGCTGGACGCGAACCGACTCTACCGACTACTATGTGCGACAGTTGCGCGACATGAAGTTGTCTGAAGAAATTGAGACGATGACAAAAGAAGAATTCGCCCTGTATGTCCAATGGTGTGCCAGGGCTCTTGCGCGTGGACATGCCCGCAGCGGAGACCCGGTCCAAATCAGCGGTTACCTGGGTAGCGGTAATCTGTTTGAACAAGCGGTTGCCGCATTTGCCGAGGCGTATGCGGATCAAACCGAGCGCGATCACACGGCCTTGCTCGCCGCCATCAAGGAAGGTCGAATAAAGGCTGTGGTTGATGTGTGACCCTTCTATGCCAGATTTAACTTCCGCTTAATAGCTTTTGCCAAGCAGCGGCAACCGCGTTAAGCGCGTCTTGTGGTGCCTTTGCTCCTGCAAGAGCGGCCTGGATATTTGGGTCGAAGTCGGTGAACAACTGCCCACCTTGTGGGATGATAGGACGGTTGCGGGCGACGTCTTTCACTGAAAAGTAGCCAGAGATGACCGGGTCGGCTGAGACAGTCGAGTCCTGATATGCCGACTGGCGTGTTGGCAGCGTATGATTCTCCTTTGCGATGGCAATCTGGCTGGCCGTCGAGCTCATGAACGAGATGAACTTGTACGCTTCAGCAGGGTGCTGGGTTCCGGCATAGATGACGTAAGTCTGACCACCTGTCGGCGATCCAGTAGCACCATCGGGGCCTGTTGGAATACTGGCAACGCCGAAGTTGCTTTTATTCGAAGCGAATGCAGAGCCGGTCAGGATATTTGACGCTTCCCAAGGACCCTGGAAGATCATTGCGGTCGTACCGTCTTTGAAATCGGTGGTCATGTTGTTATAGCCATTGTTGAAGTCAACCTTGGACGGCATGACTTTATCCTGGTTCTGCAGTTTGAGCAAGAACGTAAGGCCAGCAACTGAGCCAGAATTGTTGACTAGAATGGTCTTGCCATCGTTATCGATCATACCACCACCAAAAGCCCAGAGGAACGGTAGGGTGAAGTACGAGGCACCGGAAGTCTCGAAACCGTACTTTGCGGCTTTGGTCTGAACAATTTTGATAGCGTCAGCTTCAAACTGGACCATAGTCGTCGGTGGGGTGGTGATGCCAGCTTTCGTCAGGATAGCTTTGTTGTACATCAATGCCAGGAAGTTGGTTATCTGTGGCAGTCCAAAGAGATGACCATTGTACTTGTCATAATTGAGCGCGGGAGGCAAATAGTCAGCGAGGTCACTCTGACTGACATACTGGTCGATGGGGAGCAGGTAGCGCAGCGATGCGAACTGTGTGGTCCAACCAACGTCAGAACGAAGCACATCTGGTGCTTTGTCGGCCTGGGCGGCGGTGTCAAACCTGGCCTGCGCTTCGCCGTAAGGTACGAGCTGAGCGTTGATCTTGATGTTGGGATTCAGTTGCTCAAAGGCCTGAATTTGATTGAGGATGACCGGAGTTTCCGAAGTAGCTTCAGTATACCAGTACGCCAGCGTGACAGTTGCGCTTGCTGTAGGGGTACTATCGCTAGTGCTGGTGCTGCCAATACATGCGGTAAGTAGCAACATCAGCAATAGGCTGATTGCGAACGTAGTCAGGCGTCTTGGCCTCATAGAATGTTCATCCAAATTTGCAAAACTGTTGAGCATTCAACAGTTTTATTGATAAGACAAGGTTCAATTTAGGTTCAATTTAGGTTCAATCAAGCTTGACAGCCTGACCAGCCCCAAAACAATTTCTTCTCACATCAGAAGCGGTTCGGATAACAATTGAGTTTCTGAAGCTGTCAAGTGCATTTGGACCATGCCTAACAGTATAACTGGCAAGTGTTGAGTTGACAATGGTTGATTTCTTACAAAGTTTAGGGTATGCTTACTTCAGCGTTTGTTTGCCTTCCTGATCTGAGGAAGTTTTAGCAGGCAGGACGTGAAGAGGTCCCGTTGACTCCCAACTGTATGAAACAGTTGCAGCGTGGACATTAAGCGAAGCTCTATTATTGTTTAGGGCAACAAGGTGACGATACGATCATACTTGTTGCCGGGAGCGCAAAGGAGTATCTGTAATGGCTCGTGTCCAATTTGACCATGTCTACAAGCGTTTCAACAAAGTTGAGGTGGTGCATGACATCAACCTCGACATCAAGGACAAAGAGTTTCTTGTCCTGGTCGGCCCCTCTGGTTGTGGGAAAAGTACCTGTCTGCGTATGGTAGCAGGTTTGGAAGAACTGTCTGAAGGCGAAATCTATATCGGCGATAAACTGGTGAATGGAGTTCCCCCCAAAGATCGCGATATTGCCATGGTGTTCCAGAACTATGCTCTCTATCCTCACATGAGCGTCTTCGACAATATGGCCTTTAGCCTCAAGCTGCGCCACTTTCCCAAAGATCAGATCAAGAAGCGGGTTGGTGAGGCCGCCGAAATCCTCAATCTCACTCCCTATTTAAAACGCAAACCGAAAGAGCTCTCCGGTGGTCAGCGGCAGCGTGTCGCCCTTGGCCGCGCTATCGTACGTGAACCCCAAGTTTTCCTCATGGATGAGCCGCTCTCCAACCTGGATGCCAAATTGCGTGTGGAGACACGGGCAAATATTACCAAATTGCACCAGCGTATTCAGACGACGATAATCTATGTCACGCACGACCAGACTGAAGCAATGACGATGGGCAGCCGCATTGCAGTGCTCAATGGCGGACTCATCCAGCAACTGGGCCCGCCGCAAGAACTCTACGATCATCCGTCGAACCTTTTTGTGGCAGGTTTCATTGGCTCACCTTCCATGAACCTTTTCCCTGAAGCAAAAGTTGTCAGTGAAGGTGATTCCACCAAAGTCAGACTGGATAACATCGGACAAGTTGAGGTGCCACCGCTTTATATGGAACGGGCGCGTGCGGCAGCGGGGAAAAACCTCACCTTTGGTTTGAGACCTGAAAGCTTTGAAGATAAGGCTCTTCTCTCGCCGGACTCCCAAAATGGTTCAACTCTCGATGCGACTGTTGATGTTGTCGAGAACCTGGGCAGTGAACTGCTGGTGTATTTGACCACCAGCGGGAAGACTGTTCTTGCCCGGCTTAATCCACGTTCTGACGCCCATGTGGGAGGCAATCTCAAGCTGCATGTCGATAATGAACATATCCACCTGTTTGATTCTGATACCGGGGAAGCTTACTTCTAGTATTCAGTAGAGCTTGAAAAAGAGGCTGACCTGAGCATTGCTCAAGCCAGCCTCTTTTTCACCTCAGGCTACTACTGAATCTGTTGCGGTGGCATTTCCTGAGGATACTCTGCCTGTGGCTGTTCATATTGGGGCTGGAGCGGTTGCTGTGAAGGCTGGGGTGGTTGTGGCACTTGTGATGGATACTGGTACTGTTGCCCACCCTCCTGGTATATTTCTTGTGGTTGCGCTGGCTGCTCATACCCCTGATAGCCTTGCTGGTAAGGCTGAGGTGGCTGATAGGGTTGATATGTCTGCTGAGGTGGCTGGTTCCTGAGAGATGCCATGCCAAAAATACCCAGGCCAAGGATGGCTGCCATAATGGGCACTCGCAGCGCGCCCATAATAATGGTGATACCACAAATGACCAGAATCCACGGCCAGAAGCCAAAGGCAAAACAGAAAGCGAGTCCTAGCAGCCAAACGAATCCTATTATTCCACCATAGAATGCATTAGGCCTAAAAGAACTAAGGCAACCAATAAGTGAGGTAATAGCTAACGTAACGAACAGGATGGGTAAAAAGGGGCCTACAATAAAGGCGATTGCCAGGCCAATCAAAAAAAACCCCCCGGTGATACCCCGTAACATGGCACGTATAGGATTTGGTTGGTACATAGGGTGTTCTCCTTTAGCAGGATTGTATATCAGTGCTTATCATAGCACTAGTATATACCATAGCTTCTGTATAATGTATCTGCCCGGTGACATATTTTACCCGTGACGAAAGTCATAGAAATGCTTACTATAGTTGCATAGCTATCAGCGCACGACGAATACCTGCTAATGCTCTTTGTATATCCTGCGAATCCAGGCCAAAGTGGGTGACGGCCCTGATTGTTCCTTCTCCCATCGTTCCCATCAAGACGCCTTGCTCCTGTGCTTTTGCCAGAAATTGTAACGTCTCTTCATGCGTTGACCGCTGTTGCCGGCTGTTCAATACCGAAAAATTGACGATGTTGGTGACAACTCGTTCAACATCAATTTCAATTTGTGGGAAGTCTGCCAATCCAAAGGCGAATTGCTTACAATGTTCGTGATCCTCTGCGAGCCGCTCCACCATCTGTTCAAGCGCGACGATGCCGGCTGCCGCGATGACACCAGCCTGGCGCATGCCGCCACCTAACAATTTACGCATGCGGTGTGCTTTGTGAATAAACTCCCGGTCGCCTACAACCATTGAGCCAACGGGTGCGCTCAATCCCTTCGAGAGACAAAACATCATCGAGTCTGCCTTCTGTGCCAGGACACTCACCGGGACACCGAGGGCAATCGCGGCATTAAAAATTCGCGCGCCATCCATGTGCACTTTGACTCCATGCGTACGAGCAAGGCTGGAGAGTGCATCGAGCTGTTCCAGATTTAAAATCGTACCGCCGCAGCGGTTATGCGTGTTCTCGATACAGAGCAAGGCCGTTGGAGCAGCGTGTTCGTCACTGCCATCAGAGATACCAATCTCGATCTTGTGCAGGTCGAGCATTCCGTAGGCGTCTGTGGGGATGACGTACATTGGTGAACCACCCAACGTAGAGGCGCCGCCTACTTCATAGCGATAGATATGCGACTGGTCACCTACCATCACCGCTTCACCGCGCCCGGCGTGCGCCAGGACCGCTGCAGCATTGCCCATGGTCCCCGTGGGTACAAAGAGAGCTGCCTCCTTCCCGGTGCGCTCCGCCGCCAATTCTTGTAAGCGATTAATGGTAGGATCTTCGCCGTAGACGTCATCTCCAACTTCAGCCTTGTACATCGCCTCGCGCATAGCGGGCGATGGTAATGTCACGGTATCGCTCCGTAGATCGATGATCATGAAAACACTCCTTTTTTTGCTTTTGAAATAATCTGGATCTCTGAGCGCTTCAGAATAGTAAAAATCCCTGTCCCAATGGGTCACGTTGGTCAAGAATCCATTCATTGCGACCGACGATATAGGCGCTGCCACTTACCTCAGGGACGATTGCGCTATAGGGTCCAAACTGGGTATGCTCCACGACTTTTCCTCGAAAAACACTGGTAGCCCCCAGGATGCTTTCAATGATGATTTCTTGCTCATCGGCAATCTCGCCCTTCGCGTGAAGCGAGGCAAGTCGTGCAGAAACACCCGTGCCGGTGGGAGAACGGTCCACCTCAGCATTCGCAAAGATACAGACATTGCGACTGTGATGAGCCGTGTCCTCTGGTACGTCGGTGAATATCGTACCATATAGAAAGCTCAGGTCTGTTTCAAAAGGATGTTCAATTGTAAGTGACGCGTTGACGGCTGCTTTGACTGCCTCTCCTGCTACGGCCAGCTCTTTTGTTTGTCCAGGTGTGACTGAAAGACCAATATCTCTGGCTGGAAGGATAGCATAGAATGCTCCTCCAAAGGCGATGTCAATCACCAGGCGTCCAAATGCAGGCACATCAACCTCAATATCGCTTGCGTAGAGGAACGACGGTACATTCAAAAACGAGACTCGCTCCACATGTCCATTGCGGTCAAAGTGAGCCGTCGCGCGTACTAAGCCAGCAGGGGTATCCAGGTTGACCGGCGTGTACTGTCCAATAGCTCTAAATGCCCCTGCTTCGAAAAGGACAGTTACCAGGCCGATGATGCCATGACCACACATGGTGCTGTAGCCTTCGTTGTGCAGAAACAACACGCCAAGGTCAGCTTCAGGTGATACTGGAGGCGTGACGACGCACCCGTACATATTATAGTGGCCGCGCGGTTCCCACATTAGCGCCCGTCGAATGTGATCGAGGTATTGATGCATGTATTGCCGGCGTTCTAAAATCGTCGCCCCATGCAATTCGGGCAGTCCTCCAGTGATGATACGCAGGGGTTCTCCCGCTGCATGGGCGTCGATGGTTGTAATGACCATGGATTTTTCTGGCCGTTGATAGTGGTTCCAGTTGAGTTGCATGGCTGCCTCCTGCAAAAACACTTACATAAGATTTGATTTAAGGGCCAACACTTCCCACAAACGCACACTCCCCAAAAAGCGGACACCTACCACAATCCGGTCTCTGTGCATGGCAGACCTGTCTCCCGTGGCGAATAAGGCCCACGTGTAAGGGGTATATCCACTCCGGCGGCGTAATCTGTGCGAATACTTCATGAGCCTGGTCGGCGCTCACTTTTGGACCGATCAGCCCGAGGCGTTTACTGACGCGATGCACGTGGGTATCAACAGGCATTATAGCCTCACCGAGGTTGAACATCAGCACACAGGCCGCTGTTTTGGGACCTACGCCGGGGATGCTACGCAAATAGTGCCATCCCTCTTCTGGAGTACGTTGCGCCAATTCAACTTTGAGATAATCCGAGAGGGACTTTGTGCCGTCTTGCGACCGCTGCCATTCTGTCAAGGTAAGCAGAGCGTTCTGAATGCGCGGGGCTTTGATATTAGCGAGTCCGCCACACTTGATGGCGTCGGCAATTGCGTAGGTAGGGGCATCACGTACCTCTTCCCAGGTTGGAAATATAGTAATCAGTTGTTGGTAGGCTCGACCGGAATTGATGTCTGAGGTATGCTGCGAGAGAATGGTTCCGACAAGACCGCCGAGCGGGTCATAATCAGGTTCGTTTTTGGGCTCGCCATAGGTGGCGATAAGCAATTCGTATACACGGACAAGGTGGGCAGATGGTATTGTCGTTGTAGTCATGCGCTGTTCCTGATTGAGTAGTACTGTCATGTGTAGGTATTCTACCTTAGATTTCGAAAGACTACAACGAAAGGTTCATTTGTCTAGTTTTATCTTGAACCTGCCTACACGCAAAGCGTTCAGGATCACAATGACATCAATGCCTTCTTGCAGAATGGCCCCTGCGGCTGGGGTGATGTAGCCAAAGGCGGCGAAGAGCATCGCGATGGCGCTCAATCCCATTCCAATCCAGATGCCCTGCAAAGCTATGCGCATTACCCTGCGCCCCAGTTGTACGGCTGTCACCACGCGAAGGATATCTGTTGATAGTAGGACGGTGTCGGCTGCGTTTGCGGCTGCTGTCAGTCCCTGTGTTCCCAATGCCATGCCAACGGTGGCAGTGGCCAGCGCAGGGGCATCGTTGATTCCGTCGCCAACCATCAGAACGCGGTATTTCTGTTTCACTAACTCCTGCACTATCCGAACTTTCTCTTCTGGTAAGCAATGCGCCACAATCCGATCAATGTGCGCCGCCTCTCCAATCTGTTGCGCCACAATCTTACTATCTCCTGTGAGCAACACGATCAGCTGAATGCCCTCACGCTTCAGATCTGGTGAGAGCCGCGCCAGTTCTGCACGGGGGATATCCTCCAGGACTATTAACCCGACTACTTGCCCATCAAGAGCGAAGAAGCTACAAATCTGGCCAAGAACAGTACGCCGGTCTCGCTCTGCTAACAACGAAAGCGGGGGCGTGAAACCGAGATGAAGCATGAAGTCACGACTGCCGACGGCAATTGATACATCGGGAGCTAATGCCACATCTGAAGCTACCAAGAGCTCAGGCGCTGTTTGAGGAGCAGCGTTATTTTCTTGCTCACCACCTGTGGATTGTTGCTGCGGCAATTGATCTTCTTTAATGAGCGGGACCTGGCCCTGAACACCTTTGCCAAAAATTTCCTCAAAGTCGCTAGCCAGGCTCGGAGATAGTTCGCGCTCAAGAGCAGCTTCAACAATGGCGCGTGCCAGGATATGTGTCGAGAGTTGCTCGACCGAAGCAGCCAATCGCAATAATGTGTTCTCTTGATTGTGTTGTTTCTGCGCAGTGGCTTCCTGTTCTACAGGTTGAGGTAACTCTGGGAGATTACCGGCCCCTACTTTTGAACGTGTAGCAACAAGTTCTTCTTCCAAGAGAATAGTGGTCACTTTGGGAATTCCCAGGGTGAGCGTGCCTGTCTTGTCAAATATAGCAACATTTACTTCGCCAAGTTGTTCGATAGCCGCCCCACTTTTCACGATGATACCGCAGCGGGCTGCAACACCGATCCCTGACATGATAGCGATGGGCGTCGCTAAGATAAGAGGGCAGGGAGTGGCGCACACTAAAACAGCCAGGGCATAGACACTATCTTTGGAAAAGAACCATGCTAGACCTGCGAGGAGCAGCGTTGCCAATGTAAAAACCACGCTGTAGCGGTCGGCAAGCCTGTGAATGGGCGCCTTTTGTTCCTGGGCTTCCTGTACCAAACGCACAATTTGTGCATATTTACTCTCGGAACTGCGTTTGCTGGCACGCACCTCTATAACGCCATCCAGGTTCACACTGCCTGAGAGTACAAGCATACCAGTCGTTTTACGCACTGGTACAGGCTCACCGGTGAGATCAGCTTCACTTACACTGGAAGAACCTTCTATAACGATGCCATCGACGGGTATCAATTCGCCCGGTTTAACGACAACTTCCATATCGACTTCGACCTGTTCAGCTGGGATGTCGACCAACTGTTCGTCATGCCAGACGTGGGCTGTGCGCGGAGCGCGTTCAGCAAGCGCTGTCAACGAACTGCGTGCTCGTTGCAGGGCAAAGGCTTCTAGAGCTTCACCACCGGAGAGCATGAGGACCACGAATGCGCCAGCAAGGTACTCGTTCAGTAAGAGAGAGCCAGCGATGGCAAGCACGGCTATGAAGTCGATACTGACTTCCCTGTGCCACAGGTGCTGCACTGTTTCCCATAAGAGCGGTAACCCTCCTAACAGGACAATCGTAAAAAGCACCCAGCCAGCCAGGTCGGTTCGCCCGAAAAGCCAGAGAACCAGGCTTACAAGCAGGATTGCCAGTGCGCCGATCGGGATTGGATATCGTTTGAGAACATGCCACCCTCGCAGAAAAGGTGAAGCTTGTCTTTGCTCATCTACTGTTTCAGTCATGTTTGTCATGTATGTGTTTAATCGCAATCGTGAGAAGCGCGTCCTTTTATCTTTACTCTATCGATCATATGCTTGCGTAATCACGGAGCAATCACTAGCAGAGTTTAGCTCATCACAATCATGTCACAGCACAGTTGTAAATTTCCTATTAAATAACACTGTTTTCTTGCGTCAGAATGTAGGCACAACCTATACTACTATTGGAGAGTTGAATAATACAAGGGAAGTGATTTTCCGCATATGTATTTAGATAAACCCTTACAATATTACCTTGACGAACTGGCGTCGGCGAAATCAACGCCTGGAGGTGGCTCTGCTGTTGCGCTAAGCGGGGCAATGGGAGCCGCACTTGCCAGTATGGTTGCCCGTCTCACACTGGGAAAGGCCGATTACGCAGAAGTACAGCCAGAGATTGAGACGCTGTTGCAACAAACCGAACAACTGCGTGAGCGCTTTCAGCAGCTCATACAGGAAGATATTGATGCTTATGGCAGGCTCTCAGCCTCATTTAAGATGCCACGCACCACAACAGAGGAGGTAAACGCACGTAGCAAGTCTATACAGTCACACCTTGTCGAAGCGGCGCTTGTGCCGCTAGAAATGGCCGAATGTGCCTCTTTATTGGTGAAATGCTGCTGTAGGATTGCCGAAATTGGCAATGCGAAAGTGCTCAGTGATGTAGCAACTGGAGCGCTTCTGGCTTCGAGCGCCGGCGAAGGTGCGGCATGGATGGTACGGGCCAATCTGCGCGCTATGAAAGATCTGAATCTGGTAGATGTATTGGATAAACGTCTCAATACGGCTCTTAGTGAGATCACTGAATATAGCCAGCAGGTAACAAGCATGGTAGGGGGCAGAGCGTGACGGCAAAGATAATTGATGGGCGTGCTATGGGGGCGGAAATCAAAGCGGAGTTGCAAGATGAGATTCGTCGCTATACCCTGGTAAAGGGAAGGGCACCGGGCCTTGTGATTGTACGTGTCGGTGGGGATGTCGCGTCTGGGTTATACAGCAAAGCAATTTTGCGGGTAGCTGAAGAAGTTGGCGTGAATGCTTCGTTGGAACAATTACCTACTATTATACCCGCTGATGAGCTGCGCTCAATACTGCTGCGTTTGAATAATGATGAGGCAACGCAAGGAATCATTGTGCAGATGCCCTTGCCCGCCCACCTGTCACAAAAAATGGTTGCTGATACCGTGGCCGCGAGCAAAGATATTGATGGTATTAGCCCTCAAAGCGCCGGGAATCTCTTTCTTGGCCTGCCAAGCTTTTTGCCTTCTACCGCCGCGGCAGTAATGGAAATTCTCGAGCGTACACATACAGCGCTTGCTGGCAAACGTATCGTCATTCTAGGGCGAAGCAACGTTGTGGGCAAACCTCTTTCTATGATGCTGTTACAAAAAAATGCTACCGTCACCATTTGTCACTCGCGCACAGTTAACCTGTCCAGATTCACGCGAGAGGCCGAAGTACTTATTGCGGCTGTAGGCCAGGCGAATTTGATTACCGCGGAAATGGTACGCCCCGGCGCGGTCGTTATAGATGTAGGGATAAATCCATTGCCGGAGGGAGGCATTGTCGGCGATGTCGCTTTCGCATCGGTACGCCAGGTGGCTGGATCCCTTACGCCAACACCTGGGGGTGTAGGACCTCTGACGAATATCCTCCTTCTAAAACAGTGCGTTCAGGCTGCCTGGAATGCACTTGATGCAGGGATGCTCAATCATTCAAGCGGGAGATACCAGTGAACGACCATGAGCATGAGCTGGATTATGAAGGGAAGCTGAGTCAAGAAGATAGTGCTGTTGAAATCACCGACCTGGAGATGCCCGAGGAAGGTGATGAAAACAATGCATACTTACTTTCTGCTCGCAAATTCCTGGCATGGCAGCGTTCTCTCAGCCGCAGACAAGTACGCCTGGCGACTGCACTGGGTTTGCTGCTACTGGTTTCTCTAGTGGTGTTGCTCAGTTTACAAACGACAGTTCCCTTGTTGATTGGCTTCCATCAACAAACGATATCATCCTCTGTACGCCAGCCGCTTCCTGTTGCTATCAGACCTTCGGCATCAATTTTGCCTCAAAATGATGGTATTGTCTGCGTGGCTGATGTGGCATGGTCAAAAGATAGTAGATACCTTGCTGTTATCGGTTATCAAAAAAGTTGCACGCTGGAAAATGACCAGTATGAACCGGGATTTGTTGGGATTTACAATGCGCTTTCTGGACACCTGGTAGCACATTTTCAACCCGATGGTATCATTTTATCTGCCCTTAGGACGCGCTATCCTCAAGTGCAAGGCACTCCAATAATCTTTTACAATCACATCCTTTTTGCATTAAATCAACAGCGCATAGCCCTCACTTTCTCCATTTTTTATATTCTCCAGCCCGCAACGGCAAGGATATCTACTTTTTATGGTGTGCTACTGACCAATAAAGCAGGTTTACCTGAAGAAATATTGCTCCAACCACAAAAAAATAACACCACCATAACCGAGTGGGATTTGGCGCGAGGCATAGAAATAGATGCGCCTGTTATTGCTTCTGGTGCTACTCTCTTTGCGGTAGCTTCTCCCGCTACCTTTACATATATGTGGAATGAAAACGGTTCGCTCTATCTGGGAGCACAGAAATCAGGCTTTTCAAAGTCTTTATATGACCCCGTTGGGACCCCAATTGGCGTTAGCTCATTCTCTCTCTGGCAGCCTGGGTCGATTGAATTAACTACACAAACTGGCAATGGGAGGGTGCATCTCCCAGGAGCCTATATCTGGAACTCCTATTTTGCTGCCTGGTCTCCCAATGAACGTTATCTTTTTGATACCGTGTATGTACAGGGAAGATTCGAGATAGCAGGACAACCCCAACTCACTCACCAGGCATTGGTTGATCTGCATGTGGAAGATCAACCCCTTTTGCCAATAAGGGACGCGGCTCTGCTGCATATTTTAGAAACTATGACGGGAGCACCAGATAACCTGAGCGAACAGCTTATTGCCTGGCGACCTGACGGTCTGACGCTGGCGCAGTACGATGGTGGTGCGGTCGACCTTGATTTATTTGATTGCACTACAGGATTCCAGGTCGCATCGCTCCTTTTACCGGCAAATGCAAACACAGGCACCTCTGGTTACAACGTGTTATTACGCTGGTCTCCCGATGGCACTCACCTGCTCTTGTTTGACCGGCAGGTTGGCAGCATAGTGCTATGGCATATCAGCCGCACAGCTTGATATTCCCTCAAGCTTTTCCGCTATGACGACGGCGAGCAGCAGCAGCTTTTTGACGTCGATCACGCCGGTGTTGAACCTTTAGCGTTTGCTGCTTCGTGTCAGGCTCGTAAGTTGATTCTAATTTATTGCTAACTGAGCCATTGCGTCCGGGTTGCGCAGCGGTCTTCTGCCTGATACGACGAGCATTGATGATGGCCTGTCTAATGACGAATCCGGCCAATATTGCGGAGCCGAGAAGGACTATCAAGTAAAAGGGAACTACAATACTTTTCAGGCTACTTGGCAGCGTATGGTTGTTGATATTGATGCTCATCATAAAAACAAATGAGAGGAGCAAGTACTCAAGTCCAGTTAGCAGGTTGATTTGCTGGTACCAGGCAATCGTTTGTCCGCGCTGCTGTGCTTCTCTCCGTCGCTTTAAACCTGTGTAAATGTTGTAGACTCCCAGGAGGATAAAAACAACAGTAAAAATTGTGAGAAATTGTGGATTATTCATCGGTCATGCGTTCCTCCTGATATATCTTTCTACTGTGTACAGTGCGAAGAACTAAGATGGTGCTTGAATAGACACTGTGACAAGCGAGGGAATGTTGTTGGCGTACACCGTAAACAAAAAGGTGTTTCCGGCCTGTACATATGCACAATTCATGGTCAAAACTTGTGTATTTCCTTGCACCCCAGCTGTAGCCAGTTGCCCCTGCTGAACAAGTTTGCCCTGGTAGATAAACTGGATGTGTTGCACGGTGGTATCGTCCATGTTCAGCTTCCAGTTGATGCGTGAATTACTAATATTGATCAGAGTGAGCTGTGCGCCCGGCAGGCAGGTATTTGTCGGTGAGACGGCGCTAACTATGTGCACTGGGCTAATCACCAGTTCAGCAACCCCATCCTGCATATACAATTGTACAGGTAATGTCAATTGTTGCACCTGGTTAATTGTAAACAAAAAGCGCCCGGTATAAGGCTTATCATTGCTTTTCAACCCTGTGATAGTGGCTCTAATACCAACTCTGCCTGAGCCACCAACATTCAAACTGCCGCTCGTCGTGCTTTCATCAATTACCAGCCAGCTTTCATTACCATCTGTCTGAGTGGTGGCTGTCCATTTTAGTGGGGTACTTTTGGAAATATTCGTCAACGTAACAAATTGTTCTTTGGGGTTCCCCTGTCCAATCACGGCCTGAAATGTGAGGTTGGGTGTGGAGAGCGATACATCAGGGCTTGAAAAGGTAGTTGAATCGGGCAGGATGACCTGGATATTGAGATAGGCGCTCTGCCCACTTTTATTGTCCTGCGCCTGAATCTGGTGGTTTCCTAATGACCAGGCTGGTGTCACAGGGAGTGCAACGTTGAACGTCCCTTGATTAGAGGCAACTGAAGAAATTGCTCTATCGTTTGACCCCGTAATAGCTGTGGTACCGTCCCGTATAAAAATGATGTGGGCGCTGGCATGAAAGTGTTCTCCGTGGAGATGCAGCATTTGTTCCTGAGTTATTGTTGCCAAAGGCGTTCCCTGGATTGTCAAAGCAGGGAGAGGCGTTTCCAGGGACGTATTCACATGAATTGACGTACCGGTTATAGGCAGATACATCGCGATAATATATGCCCCTAGCCCCCCTATGATACAAACCATGAGAATAATCGTAATCCAGAAGCCAGGATCAGAACGATCTCTGTCTTTTTTTTGCCCTATGAGGGCGCGCATACGCAGCAGGCTATTTTGCATCGCCAATAATGGTTCGGGTACAGGAGAATGCCCACGCGCAACGATTGTGGCCGGCCCAGCCTCGGTACGCTGGCGATTACGCCAGCTGGTACGCCAGCGCTCTGCTGCCAGGCTTGTGGCTACAAAACTTTCATCATTTTTAAATGAACCTGATCTCTCCAGGGTGTCTTTTAGATGAGATTTTCCTTTGATGACCTCTACGGTAAGTTGGCCTGTTGGCAAGTTTTTCAGGCGTTGTGCTTGTTCTGTCTGCGTACTTAAAGAGGGCGCTACCTGTGCAATGAGCGGCATCTGTTCCTCGTTTGGGTAATCTAAATCTGGAACAGGCCGTGCTTGAATGTGCCTGGCCTGGTTTTGTGGCATTTGCTGCGAGGAAACAAGTGAAGTATCTGGTTTTTTCTCTTGTGGAGAGATGAATGCAGGGCGCATGAACTGGTGGTTGGGTTGTGAGTCAGGTGGAGGTGTCTGTCCTGATTGTTGATGAGCAACCTGGGGTCTTATCGTCCGCGTTGGTCTAGGAGGGTGTACTTGTGGAACTGCTTTAGGTTTAGGAGGGAGCGCAGCTTGTGTGAGCGCTTTTACCAGACTGCCTCGATCGTCCAGCCTATAACCACATATATCGCAAAAATGTGCTTCAATCAATATCTCATTACGACACTGCGGACAATAATACATGAACTATATCTTTCCTCTTTTTGCATAGAATAAACGCAAAAGCATTCCCAATCCCAGGCAAATGAGCGGTCCGCTAAGAAGATTGAGCGTAAATGTGGTCTGATCCAGGATATGCAGAGTCCGTATCTGAATGGCAATAACAGGGCTTTGCAGGAGTCCTTCCAATCCCCTGATGATCAGCAGGTCGGCTGGCAACACTAAAATAAGGCCGAGTAATAGCTGAAGAAAGATATATGCAGGCCAACGTATGATGGGAGTTTGATCAGAAACTCCAGTTGTTTGATCTCGTAAGGTTAAGAGGAGCAAAGCTAACGCGGCACCATTGAAAATATAGGGCTCCAGAGCCTGTATATCAAACATTGTCGGGTTACCGAGGAAGATTGGAAAACGCCACAGTTGCCATAAGAAAAAAAACATGGTCGTTGGATTATTGCTATTGAGGTTGGTAGCAAAGGGAATTTGCCAGGGGAGCAAGGCGCTGAGTAAACGCAGCGTTGGATAAGGTCCAGGAAAAAAATGATTGATACTGAGCATATAATCAAAGGCAGCAGAAAAAACGTATCCAGCAATCGTAGGAGCTAGCCCAAGTAAGAGCACAGATATGAAATAGCCGACATATAAACGCTGTTGCAAAGCTGTGTGAGGCGCAATTGGAGTATTTGCTCTTATTTCTTCACCGGCCAGGATAGTAGATGAAGATGGGGATGGTTGAGTTCTCCGCTTCTCAGGAGGCAGGGAGCGCATAGGGGCGAAAGCCAGGTGTCCCAATGTTGCACCGATAACGCTAAAGAGCAATGAGAATGCAGCGATTAATGCCCAGGTGGTGAGAAAGCCAACTCTTTGATCAGCAGTGATACTGACGTTATATATGACATTTGGATAAGAGATAGCTGCCAGAAACTGGAAAAGTGCCAGGAACAGGCCTCCTAGAGCAGCTTCAAGCAAACCTGGGCGCTGAAATCTGTGAAGTTTACGGATGGCAGTAACGAGTAAGCCGCAGCCTGTAGCGCTCAGCACAGCGATGGGTGCGATTGATGTTGACGGCTGGGGGTTGATACGAGCAACCAGTGCAAAAAGCCCGGCAATCAAAATGGCCACACCAAGAGCAAGCCAGTCAAAGCGTTTTGTACTTACTGCAAGACCGGAAGTAGGTGCTGTAGTTGTTGATGCTGTATGCTGAATTGTCTGTGCCTCGTCGCCAGATTTTTCTGCCAATTTGTTCGACTCTACCGTGATCTCGGTGTTGTTTTGCCCTTGCATGGGTTAGAGCTGCTCCTTATGAAATCCTTATGAAGGATACTAGCATATACATGGCAGAGGGGCAAGTTTCCTTCCAGGTATTA